>NZ_JAVAJK010000012.1:0-211599 GCF_052112325.1 Pseudomonas sp. Yb2C2
GTCCCGCCCGCTGTACGAATGCATCCTCACCGGCGTGCCACCGATCCACAGCGGTATCGTGCACAACAACGTCTCGCGCCTGTCCAACCAGCGCAGCATTTTCCATTACGCCACCGACGCCGGCCTTACCACCGCAGCGGCGGCTTACCATTGGGTCAGCGAGTTGTATAACCGCACGCCCTTTCTCGCCGCACGGGATCGTCATACCGACGACAAGACGCTGGCGATCCAGCACGGGCATTTCTACTGGAATGACCACTACCCGGATTCCCACCTGTTTGCCGACGCCGACAGCCTGCGGCTCAAGCACGCGCCGGACTTTATGGTGGTGCACCCGATGAACATCGACGACGCCGGCCACAAGCACGGCCTCGACACGCCGCAGTACCGCAACAGCGCACGTTCGGCCGACATCATCCTGGCCGACTACCTGCAAGCCTGGCTCGATGCCGGCTACCAGGTGCTGGTGACCGCCGACCACGGCATGAACAACGACCGCTCCCACAACGGCCTGCTGCCGGAAGAACGGGAAGTGCCACTGTTCGTGCTCGGCGATGCCTTCAGCCTGGACACCCACGCCGCACCGAAACAAACCGAGCTGTGCGGCACGGTCTGCGAACTGCTGGGCGTACCCCACGACAAACCTGTGTGCCGGGAGTTACTGAAGTGAGTTCAATATCCCGTGGCAAATGGCTGGCACTCCTGTGCCTGGTGCCTTTCGCGCTGTTCTTTATCGTGTTCGAAATCGCCCCGCTGGTATGGGTGCTGATCAATAGCCTGCAGACCGAAGACACTGGCTGGGGCCTGGACAACTTCACGCGCATCTTCAGTTCGAAGTTCTACCTGCAAGCCATCCAGTTCAGCCTGGAGATCAGCTTCTACTCGAGCATCTTCGGCATCATCATCGCCACGCTGGGCAGTTATTCCCTGCGCCGGGTGGATTCGCCGCTGCGCAACTTCGTCACCGCCTTCGCCAACATGACCAGCAACTTTGCCGGCGTGCCCCTGGCCTTCGCGTTCATCATCCTGCTGGGGTTCAACGGCAGCATCACCATCATGCTCAAGCAAGCCGGGATCATTCAGGACTTCAACCTGTACTCCAAGACCGGCCTGATCATCCTCTATACCTACTTCCAGATCCCCCTCGGCGTGTTGCTGCTCTACCCAGCCTTCGACGCACTGCGTGAAGACTGGCGTGAGTCGGCGGCCCTGCTCGGCGCCAATGGCTGGCAGTTCTGGCGACATATCGGCTTGCCGGTGCTCACCCCGGCGCTACTGGGCACGTTCGTGATCCTGCTGGCCAATGCCCTGGGTGCCTACGCGACGGTCTACGCCCTGACCACCGGGAACTTCAACGTGCTGCCGATTCGTATCGCCGGCCTCGTGTCGGGGGATGTATCCCTCGATCCAAACATGGCCAGCGCACTGGCCGTGGTGCTGGTGGCGCTGATGACCGTGGTCACCGTGGTCCATCAACTGCTGCTCAAGAGGAGCTACCATGTCTCGCGCTGAAGCCGGCCCGGCCTCCCTCTACCACCGCGTGGTGGTGTACCTGTTGTTCGCGATCCTGGTGCTGCCGCTGATCGGCACGTTCGTCTACTCCATTGCGAGCAGTTGGTCGGCAACCATTCTGCCGGCGGGCTTCACGGTGAAGTGGTATGTGCAGCTGTGGAGCGACCCACGCTTCCTGATGGCCTTCGGGCAATCGTTGCTGGTGTGCGTGGGTGCGTTGATCCTGTCGGTGGTGTTGATTCTGCCGCTGTTGTTCGTGGTGCATTACCACTTTCCCAGGCTCGACGCCTTGATGAACATCCTGATCCTGCTGCCCTTCGCGGTACCGCCGGTGGTGTCGTCGGTGGGCCTTCTGCAACTGTACGGTTCCGGGCCGTTGGCGATGGTGGGCACGCCGTGGATCCTGATCGGCTGCTACTTCACCGTGGCGCTGCCATTCATGTACCGGGCGATCACCAACAACCTGCAAGCCATCAACCTGCGCGACCTGATGGACGCCTCGCAACTGCTCGGCGCCAGCACCTGGCAGGCCGCGCTCTTCGTGGTGCTGCCCAACCTGCGCAAAGGCCTGATGGTGGCGCTGCTGCTGTCGTTCTCGTTCCTGTTCGGTGAGTTCGTGTTCGCCAATATCCTCGTGGGCACTCGCTACGAAACCCTGCAGGTGTACCTGAACAACATGCGCAACAGCAGCGGCCACTTCACCAGCGCCGTCGTGATTTCCTATTTCTTCTTTGTGCTGGTGCTGACCTGGGCCGCCAATACCTTGAACAAGGACAAAAGCCAATGAGCTTCGTCAGCGTCCAACATCTGCAAAAAGGCTACGCCGGCACCCCGGTGTTCAGTGACATCAACTGCGAAATCGCCAAGGGTGAGTTCGTCACCCTGCTCGGCCCATCCGGTTGCGGCAAGTCCACCCTGCTGCGCTGCATCGCCGGCCTGACCGCAGTGGACAGTGGGAAAATCCTGCTGGACGGCCAGGACATCGTTCCGCTGAGCCCACAGAAACGCAACATCGGCATGGTGTTCCAGAGCTATGCGCTGTTCCCCAACATGACCGTGGAACAGAACGTCGCCTTCGGCCTGCGCATGCAAAAGGTCAACGCCGATGACAGCCACAAGCGCGTGCAGGAAGTGCTGCAACTGGTGGAACTCAAGGACCTGGCCGGCCGCTACCCGCACCAGATGTCCGGCGGCCAGTGCCAGCGGGTGGCCCTGGCCCGCTCCCTGGTCACCCGCCCGCGCCTGTTGCTGCTGGATGAGCCGCTGTCGGCGCTGGATGCACGGATTCGCAAGCACCTGCGCGAACAGATCCGCCAGATCCAGCGCGAACTGGGGTTGACCACGATCTTCGTGACCCATGACCAGGAAGAAGCCCTGACCATGTCGGACCGGATCTTCCTGATGAACCAGGGCAAGATCGTGCAAAGCGGCGATGCCGAGACCCTCTACACCGCACCGGTGGATGTATTCGCCGCCGGTTTCATCGGCAACTACAACCTGCTGGACGCCGACAAGGCCAGCCAGTTGCTGCAACGCCCGATCAGCGGGCGCATCGCGATTCGCCCGGAGGCCATCGAACTGAGCCGCAGCGGCGAACTCGACGCGCTGGTGCGCAGCCATAGCCTGCTGGGCAACGTGATTCGCTACCGCATCGAAGCCCGTGGCGTGGAATTGGTGGTGGACGTGCTCAACCGCTCGGCGGACGATCTGCACCCGGACGGCCAGCGCCTGGCACTTTCCATCGACCCCAGTGCGCTGTGTGAAGTAGCCTGAGCAGCAGTGAATCTTGAGAGAGCGTAACGGATGGCATTGGTAATTTTTGATTTGGACGACACCCTGATCCATGGCGACTGCGCCACCCTCTGGAGCGAACAGATGGGGCGCCTGGGCTGGGTCGACCCGGCGTCGTTCATGGGCAGGAACAACGAGCTGATGGACGCCTACAGCCGCGGCGAGCTGGCCATGGAAGACTTCATGGACTTCAGCCTGGAGCCGATGATCGGCCGCACCCCGGAGGAAATCGAGCATTTGGTGGAGCCATGGGTCGAGGATGTGATTGAGCCGCTGATCTACAGCGACGCCACCAGGACCATCGCCCGCCACCGCGCCAACGGCGACCGGATCCTGGTGATCTCCGCCTCGGGGACTCACCTGGTGAAACCGATTGCGGCGCGTATCGGCATTGATGAGGTGCTGGGGATTGAGCTGGAAGTGAGTCATGGCGTGTACAGCGGCCGTACCGTGGGGGTACTGACCTACCGCGAAGGCAAGATCACGCGCTTGCTGGAATGGCTGGAACAGGAAGGTGAATCGCTGGACGGCGCGTATTTCTATTCGGATTCGCGCAATGACTTGCCGTTGTTGCTGAAGGTGGAGCACCCGCAGGTGGTGAACCCGGACCCGGTGTTGCGCGCCCACGCCGAAAAATCCGGCTGGCCAATCCACCACTGGGTCTGAGACCGCCTATCCCGACTTGAAATCCAATCAAAGGTGGGAGGGGCGGTGCGACGATTCGACTTGCCCCCTCCTACATCGACCCTATTCCAATCCGGGATCAGGTCAGGCTCTCGTCAATTACCAACACCAGCTTCCCGGCGATCTGGTTAGTCGCCAGCTCCGCAAACGCCGCCTCGGCATCCTTGATCGGGAACGTCCTGGCCAATTGCGGGCTCAGGCGACCTTCGGCAAACAACGGCCATACATGCTGGCTCAGGTCGCTGAACAGGTCGGCCTTGAACTGATCGTCACGGCTGCGCAGGGTCGAACCCAGCAGTTGCACACGCTTGGCCAGCACCTGGACCAGGTCCAGTTGCGCCTCGCGGCCGCCCATCAAGCCGATCAACACCCAGCGACCGTCCAGCGCCAGCAGCTTGAGGTCCAGCGCGGCGTAGTTGCCGCCGACCGGATCGAGGATCACATCGAATGGCCCGAAATCCCGCAGCCCTTCGATACCGTCAGTGCGTACTACGCCGCCCTGGGCGCCCAGGTCTTCACAGTAGGCCAGGCGCTGCGCCGAGCCGACGCTGACCCAGCACGGGCTGCCAAATGCCTTGCACAGCTGGATGGCCGCCGAGCCCACGCCACTGGCGCCGGCGTGCAGCAACACTTTCTCACCGGGCTTGAGGCACGCCAGTTGGAACAGATTCAGCCACGCGGTGCTGTACACCTCCGGCAGCGCCGCCGCTTCAATCAGCGACAAACCTTCCGGCACCGGCAGCACATGACGTGCATCCACCACCACTTCTTCGGCCATGCCGCCACCGGCCAGCAACGCACAGACGCGATCGCCCACCTGCCAGGACGAACCCGGGCCCACTTCACTGATCACCCCGGAACACTCAAGTCCCAGTACGGCACTGGCGCCAGGCGGTGGCGGATAGAGCCCTGCACGCTGCAATAAATCGGCGCGATTAAGGCCCGCAGCCGCCACACGAATGCGAACTTGGCCTACATCACATGTAGGACTTGGTTCGTCCAACCACTCCACATGACCTTCAACGCCTTGCAATGCTTTCACAGTGCCTCCATAGTGAGTCTGGACTGAGCCCGTAGCAGTAGCGCCGGGCTTTTTGCATTATGCGACCGGCCCCTATGGAACCGGCAACTTCAAAGACGGCCTAATATGCGTTATCAATTGCCCCCGCGTCGAATCAGCATGAAGCATCTGTTCCCCAGCACCGCCCTCGCTCTTTTCATTGGTATCGGCTTCGCGTCGATGTCGACCAATACGTTCGCAGCCAACAGCTGGGACAACCTTCAGCCGGACCGCGATGAGGTGATTGCCAGCCTTAACGTCGTCGAGTTGCTCAAGCGTCATCACTACAGCAAGCCGCCGCTGGACGACGCGCGCTCGGTGATCATCTATGACAGCTACCTCAAGCTGCTGGACCCGTCGCGCAGCTACTTCCTGGCCAGCGATATCGCTGAGTTCGACAAGTGGAAGACGCAGTTCGACGACTTCCTCAAGAGCGGCGACCTGCAGCCCGGCTTCACCATCTACAAGCGCTACCTGGATCGCGTGAAAGCGCGTCTGGACTTCGCCTTGGGTGAGTTGGACAAGGGTGTCGACAAGCTCGACTTCACCCAGAAGGAAACCCTTCTGGTGGACCGCAAGGACGCGCCTTGGCTGACCAGCACCGCCGCCCTCGACGACCTCTGGCGCAAACGCGTCAAGGACGAAGTGCTGCGCCTGAAGATCGCCGGCAAAGAGCCCAAGGCCATCCAGGAACTGTTGACCAAGCGCTACAAGAATCAACTGGCACGCCTGGACCAGACCCGTGCCGAAGATATCTTCCAGGCCTACATCAACACCTTCGCGATGTCCTACGATCCGCACACCAATTATCTGTCGCCAGATAACGCGGAAAACTTCGATATCAACATGAGTCTGTCCCTGGAAGGCATCGGTGCCGTCCTGCAAAGCGACAATGACCAGGTGAAGATCGTGCGCCTGGTGCCGGCCGGTCCGGCAGACAAGACCAAGCAGGTTGCGCCTGCCGACAAGATCATCGGTGTGGCCCAGGCCGACAAAGAGATGGTCGATGTGGTCGGTTGGCGCCTGGACGAAGTGGTCAAGCTGATCCGTGGGCCGAAAGGCAGCGTGGTGCGCCTGGAAGTGATTCCGCACACCAATGCACCGAACGACCAGACCAGCAAGATCGTGTCCATCACCCGTGAGGCGGTGAAGCTCGAAGACCAGGCCGTGCAGAAGAAAGTCCTCAACCTCAAGCAGGATGGCAAGGACTACAAGCTGGGGGTGATTGAAATCCCGGCCTTCTACCTGGACTTCAAGGCCTTCCGTGCCGGTGACCCGGACTACAAGTCCACCACCCGCGACGTGAAGAAAATCCTTACCGAGCTGCAGAAGGAAAAAGTCGACGGCGTGGTCATCGACCTGCGCAACAACGGCGGCGGTTCCCTGCAGGAAGCCACCGAGCTGACCAGCCTGTTTATCGACAAGGGCCCGACCGTGTTGGTACGCAACGCTGATGGCCGTGTCGACGTGCTCGAAGACGAGAACCCGGGTGCCTTCTACAAAGGCCCGATGGCGTTGCTGGTCAACCGTCTGTCGGCTTCGGCTTCGGAGATTTTCGCCGGTGCCATGCAGGACTACCACCGCGCGTTGATCATCGGCGGCCAGACCTTCGGCAAAGGCACCGTGCAGACCATCCAGCCGCTGAACCATGGCGAGCTCAAGCTGACGCTGGCCAAGTTCTACCGGGTTTCCGGGCAGAGCACCCAGCATCAGGGCGTACTGCCGGACATCGATTTCCCGTCGATCATCGACACCAAGGAAATCGGCGAAAGCGCCCTGCCGGAAGCCATGCCGTGGGACACCATCCGTCCTGCGATCAAGCCGGCCTCGGACCCGTTCAAGCCGTTCCTCGCGCAGTTGAAGGCTGACCACGATACCCGCTCCGCCAAGGATGCCGAGTTTGTGTTCATCCGCGACAAGCTGGCCCTGGCCAAGAAGTTGATGGAAGAAAAAACCGTAAGCCTCAATGAAGTGGACCGTCGTGCACAGCACTCCGACATCGAAAACAAGCAACTCGCCTTGGAAAACATCCGCCGCAAGGCCAAGGGCGAAGAACCCCTCAAGGAGCTGAAGAAAGAAGACGAGGATGCGCTGCCGACCGAAGCGGATAAAACCAAGCCGGAAGACGACGCTTACCTGGCCGAGAGCGGCCGGATCCTGCTGGACTACCTGAAAATCACCAAACAGGTGGCCAAGCAGTAAATGATGGCGATTTAATGTGATCGCTCCCTGGAGTGTCATCATATAGACATCATTCTGTCGTGAAATGAAGGACCGTCGGCGTAACGCCCACGGTCCTTTTTTTTCGATCGAGATCGCCATGACTATGACCGAACAGCTGAGTGCATTGGGCTCTATCCTGGCTCAAGGCAGTTTGCACAGCCTGTTCCAACCGATCATCTGCCTGTCAGAACGGCGCATCCTTGGCTACGAAGCCCTCAGCCGCGGCCCGTCGAACAGCCCGCTGCACTCCCCCATCGCGCTGTTCTCGGTGGCGCGCCATGCCGGTCGCCTCAGCGAACTGGAAATGGCCTGCCGCGAAAGCGCATGCCGCCGCTTCAGCGAGCAAAAGCTGCCGGGCAAGCTGTTCCTGAATGTCTCGCCCGAATCCTTGATGGAGACCGCTCATCAACCGGGCCGCACCCTGCAATTGCTGCGCGACTTCGGCATTCCGCCGAGCCAGGTGGTGATCGAACTCACCGAGCAGACCCCCACCGACGATTTCGACCTGCTGCAAACCGCCCTGCACCATTACCGCAACATGGGCTTTTCGATTGCCTTGGATGACTTGGGTGCCGGCTATTCCAGCCTGCGCTTGTGGTCGGAGCTGCGCCCGGATTATGTGAAGATCGACCGCCACTTTATCGACGGTATCCATCAGGATGCGCTCAAGCGTGAGTTTGTCGGCTCTATCCTGCAGATCGCCAGGGCCTCACGGGCCCAGGTGATCGCCGAGGGCATCGAATTGCCGGAAGAGCTGGCGGTATTGACCGAGATGGGCGTCGACCTGGTCCAGGGTTACCTGCTCTGCCGTCCACAGGAGCAGCCGCCACAGGAAGCGCGCCAGATGCTGCCCAAGCCCGACCAGGCCAATGTGGCCCTCAGCGAAGAAGCCGGCGACCTCAGCGCCCTGCTCAGCGAACAACCGGCGGTCGATCAGGACACCGCCACCGCCCAGGTGTTGGAGGCGTTCCGCCGCCAGGCCAACCTTAACTCCCTGGCGGTTCTGGATGGACGCGGCCACCCGGTGGGGATCGTGCACCGGCATTCACTCTCCGATGCGCTGCTCAAGCCGTTTGCCACCGACCTGTTTGCGCGCAAGCCCATCAGCCGGCTGATGAGTACGGATTTTCTGGCGGTAGAGTTGAGCCAGTCGCTGCAACAGGTCAGCCGCCTGCTGACCAGCCGCGCACGGCAACGTATCGAAGAAGATTTCATCATCACCCTCAATGGCGATTACCTCGGCCTGGGCCGGGTAATCGATGTACTCAAGCTGATCACCGAACTGAAAATCCAGCAGGCGCGCTATGCCAACCCGCTGACCCTGCTGCCCGGCAACGTGCCGATCCAGCAGTGCCTGACGCGACTGTTGCAGCAACAGCGAGAATCGGTGATCTGCTACGTGGATATCGACAGCTTCAAGCCGTTCAACGACATCTACGGCTACGGACGTGGGGATGAGGTGTTGCTGTGCCTGGCGCAGTGCCTGAACGACCGGGTCGACCCCAGCCGCGACTTTGTCGGGCACATCGGTGGCGATGACTTTCTGCTGGTATTGGGGCCACAGGATTGGCGCAAGCGGCTCAACCAGCTACTGGACGATTTCCATACCCAGTGCAGGCGCTTCTACCGCGCCGAGCACCTCGACGCCGGCTGCTTCGTGGCGCTGAACCGCCAGGGCGTACGCCAGGAGTTTGCGTTGCTGTCACTGTCGATCGGGGTGGTGCATTTGTATCCACAGGCCTGTGGACAACTCGATGCCAGCCAGTTGGCGGAACTGGCCTCGCAGGCCAAGCACCATGCCAAGGATATGACCGGCTACAGCATCCATGTGATCGACAGCATGGACATGTTGCCCCAGGCACTTTAAGCCTCGGCAGACTCCGGATACTCGTATTCGAATACCCGCACCACTTCCGAGGCATGCCAGGAGGCGGCGGCCACACCATCGGACGGCCCGCTGAAACGCCCCAGGCGCTCCACACACTCAAAGAACCCGGTACGCGGCAGGCGGCTGGCGCCCTGGCTGATCACCAGGGAGCTGCGCAACGGTTGCTCGGCCTTGGCGTCCAGCGCCGCCAGGTGCTCCAGGGCAGCGGCCAGGGTTTGCATCGCCGGCGTCGGAAATTGCAGGCGCTCCAACAGTGCTCGGTAGGTCAGCAGATGGCGCTGGCGGCGCGCCTGGTCCAGTTCGTTAAGTAACCCATCCCAATGTTGACGACTGATACGTAGGCTCAAGATTCATCCCTCCAACCTGCAACGCCTAATTCCCAGGCCAGGCTGCGGCGGATTGCGGCATCCGGCTGACGTTCACCACTTTCGATCAATCCTAGATACGAGGGGCTGATGCCCACGGTGCGGGCCAACGCTTCAATCGCCAGGCCCTTGGCTTCACGCAAGCCGCGCAGGTCTGCGAGCGGGCGCAAATCCTGGTCAGGTGCGGCGTGTGCAGTAGGAGAAGGCGTCGGTGAAGGCTGTTGCTGACCGGCGGCTTTTAGCAGCGCCTGGTACTGATCCCATGGCAACACCGCGTACTCGGGTTCGCCATTGCGTGAAATTATCTGAATATCCATGACCGCCCCGTAGGATAACTGCACTTACTGAGTAAGCTCTTTCCTTAGGAGTGTAATCCTAACAGCCACAAAGGTCGCAGGGGGATAGCCACGTCATCCGTTTTTTTGCGGGTTTTCCTTGGCCAGCAAGGCCGGGGTGGCAGGCAAACGCTCAACCACCGCGAGTTTTTCCGGGCGCTGTGCGTCACGCCAGGCGCGAAACGCGCTCAGTTCACCTTCCAGGGTCTTCATGACCCACGCCAGTACGGCGATGTCGTCGAGCATGCCGAACATGGGGATAAAGTCCGGGATCGCATCAATCGGGCTGAGGAAATACATCAACCCCGCCACCACAGAGATCAGCGCCTTGGGGCTGATGGCTCGGTACTCGCCACGCCAGTAGGCCAGGCACAGGGATTGAAGCAGCTTGAGATCATCCTTGAGCTTACCCAGGCGGTTGCCCTGGCTGGAGCCTTTGGCGGCGACAGCGAACAGCAGGGTCGGCAAACGTCCACGGCCCAGCAAGCGTGCCGCCATGGGCAGGAAACGGGTGAAATTGAAGGGTGGTTTCATCTGTCACTCCAGTTCCATCAAACAGAAAGGTTATCCACACAAATTGTGGATAACCTTGTGAACAGAGCCTGTTTTACCGGCTGAAAGCCACGGTCTACAAGGCTTCCAGTCAGATCGGGCGTTTTTTGCGCACATCAAAAAAACCCAAGAATTCATTGACTTGGCGCAGATGTGCCGATACCCGTACTCGAGTCTTACATCAGACTGTTACAGCGTACGGGCGTTCGATCGGATGTCTACAGGTACTGATTTTGAAAACCCCGAAAACAACAACGCCCCGTCAAGACGGGGCGTTGCGTGTTCAAGCGCCGATTACTTCTTGGCGGCAGGTGCAGCAGGGGCTTCAGCCTTGGCTGGGTCCTTGATGGCCAGCAGTTCCAGGTCGAATACCAGCACCGAGTTTGCCGGGATTGCCGGGCTCGGGCTCTGGGCGCCGTAGGCCAGGTCGGACGGGATGTACAACTCGACCTTCTCGCCTACGTGCATCAGTTGCAGGCCTTCGACCCAGCCAGGAATCACGCCGCTGACCGGCAGGTCAATCGGGCTGCCGCGATCCACGGAGCTGTCAAAGGTGGTGCCGTTGGTGAGCTTGCCGGTGTAGTGAACAGTCACCACGTCAGTTGGCTTAGGCTGTGGGCCGTCGGCTTTCTTGGTGATCTTGTACTGCAGGCCGGAAGCGGTGGTGACTACGCCGTCTTTCTTGGCGTTGTCTTCGAGGAATTTCTTGCCGGCGGCTGCCGACTCTTCGCTCATTTTGGTCATGCGTTCTTCAGCACGCTTCTGCAGTGCGGCAAACGCTTCAACCAGTTCGTCGTCTTTGAGCTTCTGCTCTTTCTTGCCGACGGCATCTTCGATGCCTTGGGCTACCGCTTTGGAATCCAGGTCATCCATGCCTTCCTGGGCAAGGCTTTTGCCCATGTTCAGGCCGATGCCGTAGGAAGCTTTCTGCGCCGGGGTTTTCAGCTCTACGCTGGTCTGCGAATCACAACCCGCAAGTACCAGGCTAACCAGGGCCACCGCCGCCGCCAACCGATGCTGTTTCATGCTATTTCCTTGTTCATGCGCCAAAAGGGCATTCGAATAAAGTCGCGAGCTTATCAGGCGGCCACGACCAATGGCTACCGGCATGTGAGCAGGAAACTTCCGATAAGTTCACGTGTTTAAAAGCATTTTCATTCATTATGGGAGCCCGCGACGGATCGCGGGACCGACTCTCATCTGACTCATGGCCACTTGCCGCACCCGTGGCGTAGTGGCATAACAACGCGACCACTCGACAAGGCCGAGACAAGGATAGCCATCTTGCGCATTTTTTCCCGTGTTTTACTGCTGATACTCATCGCGCTGGGCCTGATCCTGGCCGTGGTGCTGTACTACACCGTCAACCCCAGGCTGCCCGACTACGTGCCGGTGGAACAGGTGCGCTACCAGGACCAATGGAGTGCCGCCGACCGCCAGACCTATTACTTCACGCCCCAGGGCACCCAAGTAAAAGGCCTGCACTACAACTGGTTCACCGCCCTGGAACTGCCGTTCTCCGAGCGGCGTTTTGCCACGCCGGAGTACCTGGCGCGCTTCGGTTTCCTGGTGGACCCCAAGCAGGTACCCACCACGCAAAACCCCGGCAACCTGCCCGTGGGCTTCGCCCGGCACAAAAACGCCGACAGCAACGTCGAGTACCTGGATATTACCTGCGCCGCCTGCCATACCGGCGAATTACACTTCAAGGGCCAGGCCCTGCGTATCGACGGCGGCTCGGCCCAACACGTACTGCCTTCCAGCGTACCCACCTTGCGCGGTGGCAGTTTCGGCCAGGCCCTGGTCGCCAGCCTCGCCGCCACCTACTACAACCCCTGGAAATTCGAGCGGTTTGCCCGCCAGGTGCTGGGGGATCGCTACGACGCCGAGCACAGCCAGTTGCGCGAGGACTTCAAACAGTCGCTGAACCAGTTCCTCAAGGTCGCCTGGAACGACACCCACCGCGGCCTCTACCCCACCGAAGAGGGACCAGGCCGCACCGACGCCTTTGGCCGAATCGCCAATGCCAGCTTTGGCGATGCCATTTCGCCAGACAACTACCGCGTCGCCAATGCGCCGGTGGACTACCCGCAGCTGTGGGACATCTGGACCTTCGACTGGGTGCAATGGAACGGCTCGGCCCAGCAACCCATGGCGCGCAATATCGGTGAAGCCCTCGGGGTAGGCGCGACATTGAGCTTTTTCGACGCCGCCGGCCAACCGCTTCAGGGCGATGCGCGCTACCCGTCGAGCGTCAGGGTGCGTGACCTCAACCGGATCGAAGAAACCCTGCAACGCCTCAAACCACCGACCTGGCCCGAGGACTTGTTCGGCCCCGTCGACAAGCCCCTCGCCGCCCAGGGCCGCGCGCTGTTCGCCGAGAACTGCGCCGGCTGCCATGTACCGGCCGTCACCGAGGAAAATGGCCGCCCGGTGCAGCAGCTGAAAATGCTGCCGGTGGAGTACATCGGCACCGACCCCGGCACCGCCAGCAACATTGCCGACCAGCGCTATGACCTCAGTGCCCTGCAGTGGGACCCGGCGGAACTGGCCAAGCTCAATGTCGAACTGCACCCCACCCCCACCGAGCCGCTGGACCTGAAGAAAATGTCCGTGGCCAAGGGCCTGGCCTACGTCACCGCCTTCGTCGAAGATCACGCCTACCGCGCCGCCGGCGTCACCGCGGCCGAGCGCCCGCGCCTGGATGGCTACGGCCTGCCCATTGGCGTGCGCGAGTTGCGTGCCTACAAGGCCCGCCCGCTGGCCGGTGTGTGGGCGACCCCGCCGTTCCTGCACAACGGCTCGGTGCCGACGATCTACCAGTTGCTCTCGCCTCAGGATGAACGCAGCACCACCTTCTATAAAGGCACCTTCAACTACGACCCGCGTCACCTGGGCTTTGAGACCGCAGCGTTCAAGAATGCCTTCCTGTTCGATACCAAACTCACCGGCAACCACAACAGCGGCCACGAATTCCGTGCCGGCAAGCGTGGCAATGGCGTTATCGGCCGCAGCTTGCTGCCGCAGGAACGCTGGGCACTGCTGGAATACCTCAAAGTACTGGGCGGCCCGCTGGAGCAACAACTGCCATGATGATCCGATCTCGATACGACCAACCTTCCCTGCTCGCCCGCCTGTGGCTGGGCCTTGGCCGGTTTCTCGGCAAGACCCTGTTGTGGCTGGTGGGCCTCGGCCTGCTCGGCTGGCTGGCGAGCACGGCCTGGTTTGCCTGGCAGCACAGCGGACCGGTGTCGCCGGACGAGCAGATCCCTGCGGGTGAAGCGGCAATGACCCAGGGCATTATCCAGACCGCCGTGCGCATCGTTGACCAGCATCGCGAAGGCACGCGCTACCTGCGCGATGCCCACGCCAAGGCCCATGGTTGCGTGAAAGCCGAAGTCAGTGTGCTGGCCGATCTCGACCCGGCGTTGCGCCAGGGCGTATTTGCCGAACCAGGCAAGACCTGGCAGGCCATGATGCGCTTGTCCAACGGCAACGCCTACCCGCAGTTCGACAGCATCCGCGATGCCCGGGGCATGGCGCTCAAGCTGTTGGATGTGCCGGGCAAACAATTGCTCGCCGACCAGCAGGCCCGCACGGAACAGGACTTCGTGATGTTCAGCCACCCGAATTTCTTTGTCAGCGATGTGGCGGAGTACGCGCAGAACATCGGCGCCCAGGCGGATGGCAAGAAAGTCCTGGCGTTCTTCCCCAAGGCCGACCCGCGCAGTTGGCAGGTGCGTCACCTGTTTATCGCCCTGGCAACCCTGGCACCCGCACCGGCCAGCCCGACACAGACCACCTATTTTTCGGTATCGCCCTACAAGTTCGGCGCGGCCAATGCCAAGTTCCGTGTGGCGCCCGACCCACAGAGCTGCCCGGAATACGCCCTGCCCAAGCAGAACCAGGACCTGCCGAACTTCCTGCGCAGTGCCTTGAGCCAGCAGCTGTCCACCGACCGCGTGCCGGCATGTTTCGTGTTGCAGATCCAGCGGCAGAACCCGCAGAAATTCATGCCGATCGAAGACACCAGCATCGAGTGGAAGGAGAGCGATGCGCCCTACGAGAGCGTAGCCAAGGTGCGGATCCCGGCCCAGGATTTCGATACGCCCGAGCAGAACCTGGCGTGCGACAACCAGTCGTTCAACCCATGGTTTGGCGTAGCCGAGCATCGGCCCATCGGTGGCATCAATCGCTTGCGCAAGGCGGTGTATGAAGCGGTCAGCGATTACCGCCACAGCCGCAACGCCCCGTAAAGACTGCGTAACAATGGGCCCGGCGTCGTAAGGATTGCGTCGGGTCTATTGAGGCGCTTTCGCCGTAACTCTACCGTGGACGCCTACTCCATCACGTAGGAAGCCCATCGTGGAAAGCTCAACCCTAGGCATGATCGTCCTGAGCATAATCGCCGTGTTCGGCACTGCGTCTTTTTGCTTCGAGCACTTGGCCACGCGCCAGCCACGCAAGAAAAAGGTCAGGTAGCGTCAGCGCAAAGGCAAGGCGCAGAAAGGTCAAATCGCAGGCAAAAAAATCCCGCTCAATGAGCGGGATTTCCGTGGTGACCTGGCGTTCAGTGGGCCAGGTAACCGAATATGGCGCAGCGGACGGGACTCGAACCCGCGACCCCCGGCGTGACAGGCCGGTATTCTAACCGACTGAACTACCGCTGCGCGTAACACGTGAAGCGAATGGTGGGTGATGACGGGATCGAACCGCCGACCCTCTGCTTGTAAGGCAGATGCTCTCCCAGCTGAGCTAATCACCCTTCGTTTCGGTGTGGGCGCATCATACACCAAAAAATCGTAATGTCTTGATTTAAATGCAATTTATTCAAAAAAAGTTCATCGTACGATTTTTTGCCATATTCCGGACAGCAAAAAGCCCGCGATCAGGCGGGCTTTCTGTGGTGACCTGGCGTTCAGCGTTCCAGGCTACCGAATATGGCGCAGCGGACGGGACTCGAACCCGCGACCCCCGGCGTGACAGGCCGGTATTCTAACCGACTGAACTACCGCTGCGCGTAACACATGAAGCGAATGGTGGGTGATGACGGGATCGAACCGCCGACCCTCTGCTTGTAAGGCAGATGCTCTCCCAGCTGAGCTAATCACCCTTCGTCTCGGTGTGGCGCGCATTCTACGGAGCGACCTTGGGTCTGGCAAGCACTTTCTTAAATCTTTTTTTTGAGGCCTTCCAATGGCTTAGGCAGGGTTGGCCTGGGGCGCTATCAAGAGAATAATGCCCCCCTTTGTATAAAGGAGAGACTCACCCCATGTGGTTCAAGAACCTGCTTATCTATCGCCTGACCCAAGATCTGCCTGTTGATGCCGAGGCGTTGGAAGCGGCCATGGCCACCAAACTGGCGCGCCCTTGTGCAAGCCAGGAGTTGACCACCTACGGTTTCGTCGCGCCTTTCGGTAAAGGCGAGGACGCTCCCCTGGTTCACGTCAGCGGTGACTTCCTGCTGATCGCCGCCCGCAAGGAAGAACGCATCCTGCCGGGTAGCGTGGTGCGTGACGCACTGAAAGAGAAAGTCGAAGAGATCGAAGCCGAGCAAATGCGCAAGGTCTATAAAAAGGAACGCGACCAGATCAAGGATGAAATCATCCAGGCCTTCCTGCCCCGCGCCTTTATTCGTCGTTCGTCGACCTTTGCCGCCATCGCGCCGAAACAGGGCCTGATCCTGGTGAACTCCGCCAGCCCGAAACGCGCCGAAGACCTGCTCTCCACCCTGCGGGAAGTGATCGGCACCCTGCCGGTTCGCCCACTCACCGTGAAGACCGCGCCCACGGCCATCATGACCGACTGGGTCACCACCCAGAAACCGGCCGCTGACTTCTTCGTCCTCGACGAATGCGAACTGCGCGACACCCACGAAGACGGCGGCATTGTGCGTTGCAAGCGCCAGGACCTGACCGGCGAAGAAATCCAGTTGCACCTGACCACCGGCAAAGTCGTGACCCAATTGTCCCTGGCCTGGCAGGACAAGCTGTCCTTCATGCTCGACGACAAGATGACCGTCAAGCGCCTGAAGTTCGAAGACCTGCTGCAAGACCAGGCGGAACAGGACGGTGGTGAAGAGGCCCTGGGTCAACTGGACGCCAGCTTCACGCTGATGATGCTGACCTTCGGTGACTTCCTGCCGGCGCTGATCGAAGCCCTTGGCGGCGAAGAAACCCCGCAAGGTATCTAAGCCGTTTGAAGATCAAATTGTGGGAGGGGAATTACCCCTCACACATTTGATCGCATTTGCACTTCAAGAATCTAATAACAAGGACACCCCCCATGCGCGCACTCGCCGCCTTGAGCCGCTTCGTCGGCAATACCTTCGCCTACTGGGTGTTGATCTTCGCCGTCGTGGCTTTCCTCGAGCCCAGCTGGTTCATCGGCCTGAAAAACGCCATCGTCCCGCTGCTGGGCCTGGTGATGTTCGGCATGGGGCTGACCCTCAAACTTGAAGACTTCGCCGAAGTCGCTCGCCACCCGTGGCGCGTGGCTCTGGGCGTGGTCGCGCATTTCGTGATCATGCCGGGGGTGGCCTGGCTGCTGTGCCAGGCCTTTCACCTGCCGCCGGAAATTGCCGTCGGCGTGATCCTGGTCGGTTGCTGCCCAAGCGGCACCTCCTCCAACGTGATGACCTGGCTGGCCCGTGGCGACCTGGCGCTGTCGGTGGCCATCGCTGCCGTCACCACCCTCCTCGCCCCGCTGCTCACCCCGGCGCTGATCTGGCTGTTGGCCTCGGCCTGGTTGCCGGTGTCGTTCATGGAGTTGTTCTGGTCGATCCTGCAAGTGGTGTTGCTGCCGATCGTGCTCGGCGTGGTCGCGCAACGCGTGCTCGGCGAGCGGGTCCGCCATGCGGTGGACGTGCTGCCCCTGGTGTCGGTGGTCAGCATTGTGATCATCGTCGCCGCGGTAGTGGCTGCCAGCCAGGCGAAAATTGCCGAATCGGGCCTGCTGATCATGGCTGTGGTGATGCTGCACAACAGCTTCGGCTACCTGCTGGGCTACTTCACCGGCCGCGTGTTCAAGTTGCCATTGGCCCAACGCAAGTCGTTGGCGCTGGAAGTGGGCATGCAGAACTCAGGGCTGGGCGCCGCCTTGGCCAGTGCGCACTTTTCGCCGTTGGCGGCAGTGCCCAGTGCGTTGTTCAGTGTCTGGCACAATATTTCCGGGGCATTGCTGTCGACGTATTTCCGCCGCATGAGCGAGAAGGAAGACCGCCGCGTAATGGAGAACACGCCGCAAACTTGATCGCATGATCAATTTTCGGCACTCTACCGAGCTTCGCGGGGACGACCTCGCGACGCTGTCGAGGCGCACAATCCGGGGACGACCCCGCCTATGGAAGCGAGGTCATCATGTCCTGGATCATTCTGTTTTTTGCCGGCTTGTTCGAAGTCGGCTGGGCCGTCGGCCTGAAGTACACCGACGGTTTCAGCAAGCCACTGCCCACGGCCCTGACGATTGCAGCCATGGCTATCAGCCTCGGCCTGCTGGGGCTGGCCATGAAAGAACTGCCCCTGGGCACCGCCTATGCCATCTGGACCGGCGTGGGTGCGGTGGGCACCGTGATTGCCGGGATTGTCCTGTTCGGGGAGTCCATGGCGTTGTTTCGATTGGCCAGTGTGGCGTTGATCATTTGCGGGCTTGTTGGGCTTAAGATCAGCGCTTAGGCCGCTACCGCCATCGGGGGCAAGCCCCCGATGAGTCCGGAACATCCAGCACAGAACTACCTGACACTCCCCCGCAAAACACCCACCACCGCCTGCAACTGCGCAGGTGTAGCCGCCCCCACGGCAACAGGCTCACCCGCCACCAATACCACCCGCGACCAGATCCGATGAAAGAAGCCCTTGTGCGGATCGCGGCTGAAGAAACTCCCCCACAGCCCCTGCAACGCCATCGGAATCACCGGCACCGGTGTCTCTTCCAGGATGCGCGTCACCCCACCACGGAACTCATTCATCTCGCCATCCGCCGTCAATTTGCCTTCCGGGAAGATACACACCAACTCCCCGTCCTTCAGGTACTGGGCAATGCGCGTGAAGGCCTTTTCGTAGATCTGGATATCTTCATTGCGCCCGGCAATCGGAATCGCCCCGGCGGTGCGGAAGATAAAGTTCAGCACCGGCAAACGGTAGATCTTGTAGTACATGACAAAGCGAATCGGCCGACGCACCGCGCCACCGATCAACAACGCATCGACAAACGACACGTGATTGCACACCAGCAACGCTGCGCCTTCGTCCGGGATCAGGTCGAGGTTGCGATGCTCCACGCGGTACATGGAGTGGCTGAGCAGCCAGATCATGAAGCGCATGGTGAACTCGGGGACGATCTTGAAGATGTAGGCGTTGACCGCGATGTTGAGCAGCGACACCACCAAGAACAACTCCGGGATCGACAGCTTGGCCACGCTCAGCAGCAGGATCGACACGATCGCCGATACCACCATGAACAGCGCATTGAGAATGTTGTTGGCGGCGATCACCCGCGCCCGCTCGTTCTCGGCGGTACGCGACTGGATCAGCGCGTACAGCGGCACGATATAGAAGCCGCCGAACACACCCAGGCCAAGGATATCGAACAACACCCACCAGGCTTGGCCGTAGCTGAGCACCGCGAGCCAATCGTTGGCTTGAACGTTCTGCGGGAAGCCCCCGGAATGCCACCACAACAGCAGGCCGAACACCGTCAGGCCGAACGAGCCAAACGGTACCAGGCCGATTTCCACCTTACGCCCGGAGAGTTTTTCGCAGAGCATCGAGCCCAGGGCGATGCCCACCGAGAACACCGTGAGGATCAGGGTGACCACGGTTTCATCGCCGTACAACCATTCCTTGGCGTAGGCCGGGATCTGCGTCAGGTAGATCGCGCCGACAAACCAGAACCACGAGTTACCGACAATCGAGCGCGACACCGCGGGCGTCTGCCCCAGGCCCATGCGCAGCGTGGCCCAGGACTGGGTGAAGATATTCCAATCCAGGCGCAGTTGCGGCGTGGATGCGGCCGCCCGTGGAATGCTGCGGCTGGCCAGGTAACCCAGCACCGCCACGCCGACAATCGCCACCGCCACGATCGGCGCGTAATGGGTGGACGACATCATGATCCCGGCGCCAATGGTGCCGGCCAGGATGGCCAGGAACGTACCCATCTCCACCAGGCCGTTGCCACCTACCAGCTCATCTTCGTGCAGGGCCTGGGGCATGATCGAGTACTTCACCGGACCGAACAGCGCCGAATGGGTACCCATGGCAAACAACGCCAGCAGCATCAATTCCAAATGGTTGAACAGGAAGCCTGTGGCACCGACGGCCATGATCACGATCTCGCCGATCTTGATCGCACGGATCAACGCATCCTTGTTGAATTTTTCGCCAAACTGCCCGGCCAGCGCCGAAAACAGGAAGAACGGCAGGATAAACAGCAAGGCGCACAGGTTGACCCAAATGCTGCGGTCACCGTCGATGGTGAGCTTGTAGAGAATCGCCAGGATCAGCGATTGCTTGAAGATGTTGTCGTTGAAAGCGCCCAGCAACTGGGTGATGAAAAACGGCAGGAAGCGCCGTGTGCGCAGCAAGGTGAATTGTGAGGGGTGGCTCATCGTCCGTGTTCCTGCGTGGCCTAATAGTTATCAGGCCACGACTTTACCTAACTCCGCTTACTTATTCCCTAGTCCTGCAATGCACGGCGAAACAAAAAGCTCTCCCTTATAGGCGCCCTGCACGGTGCGCTTGGCCACGATCAGCCACATCAGCGCCAACGCCACCACCAGCAGGCTACCGAAGGCGCTGAAGAAGCCCAGGTGCAGCAGGCTCGCCAACTTCAGCGTGGCCAGGGCGTACACCCCCAATGGGAAGGTAAAGCCCCACCAACCGAGGTTGAACGGGATACCGCCGCGCAGGTGACGCAGGGTGATCAATACCGCGATCAGCATCCACCACAAGCCGAAGCCCCACAGGGTGATGCCTGCGACCAGGCCGAGCCCATTGGCTATTTCACCCACGCCGGACAAGCCATTGGCGGCAAAGATCGCCGGAGCATCGCCGCCCAGCAACAACATGCCCAGGGCACCGGTACCGATCGGGCCCAGCGCCAGCCAGCTCGACGCCGCCATGTTGGCGTGGGGCAGTTTGTGCAGGGCCATGCGCAACATCAGGATGGTCAGGATGCTGAACGCCACCGGCAGGGAAAACGCCCACAACACGTAGCTGGTCACCAGCATCACCAGTTGCGAATGAGCGTCCGCCAGGTGCGGCGCGAGCAAGCCGCCGCTGGCTGCGGCGACTTCGGCCGCCACCACCGGCAGCAACCAGACCGCAGTCATCTGATCGATGCTGTGTTCCTGACGGGTGAACATCATGAAGGGAATCAGCACACCGCAGGCCAGGGCCATCGCCACATCCAGCCACCACAGGGCTTCGGCCAACGCAATCACATCGGCGCCCCAACGCGGCAGGCCAAACAGCAGCAAGCCATTGAGAATGGTCGCCAGGCCCATGGGGATGGTGCCGAAGAACATCGAGACCGTGGAGTGCCCGAAAATCCGCCGCGCCTCGTGGAAAAACATCACCCAGCGCGCGGTATACAGGGCACTGAACAGAATGAACAGACCAATGGTGAACCACCACAGTGCTTCGGCAATGACCTGCACACCTGGCAGGTTGACCGGCCATTGCGCCAGGGCCAGCGCCAGCACGCCGGTGCCCATGGTCGCGGCGAACCAGTTGGGGGTGAATTGGCGAATCACTTCCCGAGGCCGGGTCAGGTGACTGAAGGGTTTGTAGCTGATGGTCGTCGAGCAGTTCATGATGGCAATCCTCTTCCTCGCATGAGGTTGAGGCCATGGTAGAACCTGATCGAATATCTATATAACGGGTAATATCTCTAACTGTTATCTACTTTACAGATATGCAGGCCGCCTTGGATTTTGCCGAATCCTGCAGCAGCAAGGCGACCAACGCCCCGAGGGCCAGCAGGATCAGTACAGCGCCGTAACCGTCGGTGGTGACGATCAGGCCAAAGCTGCGAATCAGGTTGCCCGCCAGCAGCGAAGGTAAGCAGAACGCCAAATAACTCAGCACATAGAATGCCGACATCAAGCCTGCCCGTTCATGGGGCAAAGCCAGCGGCACCACACTGCGCAATGCGCCGAGAAAGCCGGCGCCGAAGCCGCTGCCGGCGATCAATGTGGCGATAAAAAACAGCGGCAGGCTGGCGCTGTGCACCGCAGTAAGGATCAGCGCCACCCCCGCCGCCAACAGCGTCGCGCCCAGGCGCAGCACCTTGCTGGCCGGGCGATTGCGCAGGGTGAAGATCATCAGCGCGCCACTCAACGTCAGCACCGCCACCAGGCCGCCACCGATAAGGTTCGATGTAGAGCCTGTCGCCGCCCGTACCAGCGACGGCGCCAGGGACAGGTAAAAGCCCCCCATCGCCCACACCGCCACGTCCACCGGCAATGACAGCCACAACGCGCGACGCGCCTGGGGCGGCACATGCAGCGTGGGGCGCAGGGAGGCCAGTGCACCGGGAATACGATCAACGGTTTCCGGCAGGCGCCACACATACAGCGCCTGCATCAGCATCAGCGCCAGCAGCGTCCAGTAGATCAACTGCGTCGGCAGTGGCGCGAACTCCGCCAGCACGCTGCTGCCCATCGCACCGCACGCCATGCCCAGCAGCGGTGCCACGCTGTTGACCAGCGGGCCCTGCTGGCGGTCGGTGTCGAGCAAGGCCGCGCCCAGCACCGCCGTGGCCATGCCGGTGGCAAACCCCTGTACGGTACGCGCAGCGATCAGCCAGGCCACGCTGTCTTCATTGATAAACAGCAGCATCGCCAACATATTCAGGACCAACGCCGTAAAAATCACGGGCCTGCGTCCCAGGTGGTCCGACAGCGAGCCCACGGTCAACAGCGCCGCCAACAGGCTCAAGGCGTACACGCCAAAGATCAGCGTGAGCGTGCCCGCCGAAAAATGCAGACCCTCCTGGTACAGGTGATACAACGGAGTCGGCGCACTGGAAGCGGCGAGAAACGTCAGCAACGTGACCGCGAGGAACACCAGGCTGGAACGATGAGAAGTGAGGCTGGACATGGGCACGCTCCGCTAAAGCTAATTTTTTGCTTTTGCCGAGTGTGCTACTCGCCGGCGCTTAAAGCAAATTCTTTGTGTTAAGGTCACACGCATGGCGATAAAAGAAGGCCTCCGCCCGGGGGGCCGCAGTGCCCGGGTACAGGAATCGGTCCATTCGGCCGTGCGTGTATTGCTCGAAACCCATGAGCGCTCCAGTGTCACGGTGCCGATGATTGCCGCGCGCGCAGGCGTAACGCCCTCGACCATCTATCGGCGCTGGGGCGACCTCTCGGTGCTGCTGGCGGATGTGGCCCTGGCGCGTATGCGCCCCGACAGCGAGCCCGCCAACACCGGCAGCCTGCGTGGCGACTTGCGGGCGTGGGCCGAGCAATACCTGGATGAGATGAGTTCGGAGCCGGGCCGCAACATGATGCGCGACCTGCAATGCAGGGGGACGCCGGGCTACTGCGTGAGCATCTTGAGTGGGCAGCTGCAGGCGATTGTCGACCGTTATCCGCACCAGTCGCCACCGAGCGTGGACCACTTGATCAATCTGCTGGCAGCGCCGACGGTGTTTCGTATTCTGTTCTCAAGCGCGCCGCTGAACGTTGAAGAACTGCACACGCTGATCGAGCTGGCACTGAAAGCCTGAAGACCTGACACAAAAACCAAATGTGGGAGGGGGCTTGCTCCCGATAGCGGTATGTCAGTCAGCTTATCTGTAGCTGACACATCGCAATCGGGAGCAAGCCCCCTCCCACATTTTTTGACCGCGTTTTATCAGGTACGCATCCCGCGCCCGCTCACCAGCAGCTTCGCGCAACCGATATACAACACCACAGTCGCCACCAGCATGAAGGTGATCGCCACGCTGATCTTGATATCCGACACGCCCAGGATGCCGTAGCGGAAGGCGTTGACCATGTGCAGCACCGGGTTGGCCAGCGACACGGTCTGCCAGAACGGCGGCAGCAAGGTGATGGAGTAGAAGACCCCGCCCAGGTAGGTCAGCGGCGTCAGCACGAAAGTCGGGATGATCGAGATGTCATCGAAGTTGCGTGCAAACACGGCGTTGATAAACCCCAGCAGCGAGAAGATGGTCGCCGTCAGCACCACCACCAGAATGGTGACGCCGAGGTGATGCACCTGCAGGTGGGTGAAGAACAGTGATAGCAGCGTCACGATCACGCCCACCATCAAGCCGCGCAGTACGCCACCCAGGGTGTAGCCGATCAAAATGGTATGCGGCGACACCGGCGAGACCATCAGCTCTTCGATGGAGCGCTGGAACTTACTGCCGAAGAAACTGGAGACCACGTTGCCGTAGGAGTTGGTGATCACCGACATCATGATCAGGCCCGGCACGATGTACTCCATATAGGTGAAACCACCCATGTCGCCGATCTGCCGGCCGATCAGGTTACCGAAGATCACAAAGTACAACACCATGGTGATCGCCGGCGGCAGCAGGGTCTGCGGCCAGATCCGGGTAAAGCGCTTCACTTCGCGGTAGACGATGGTCTGCAGTGCGACGAGGTTGGGTTGCAGCTCAGAACTCATACCGCCACCTTCGTCAGATTTTTCTCCACCAGGGACACGAACAACTCCTCAAGGCGATTGGTTTTATTACGCAGGCTCAGCACGTCGATGTTCTGCGCCGCCAACTGGGTGAACAACGCAGTGATGCCCATGGCTTTATCCACCTGGACTTCCAGGGTGTGGCTGTCCACCAGGCGGCTGGGGTAGCCGAGCAGTTGCGGCGGTGCCGACAGGTTGTTCTTCAGGTCGAGCAGGAAGGTTTCCACATGCAGTTGGCCCAGCAGGTTACGCATGCTGGTGTTCTCGACGATGGTGCCGTGGTCGATGATGCCGATGTTGCGGCACAGCTGCTCAGCCTCCTCCAGGTAATGGGTGGTGAGGATGATGGTGATGCCCTTCTCGTTCAGCTCGGTGAGGAAGGTCCACATCGAACGACGCAGTTCGATGTCCACGCCGGCGGTGGGCTCATCGAGGATCAACAGGCGCGGTTCATGCACCAGTGCGCGGGCAATCATCAGGCGACGCTTCATGCCGCCGGACAGCGAGCGGGACGGCACGTCGCGCTTGTCCCACAGGCCCAACTGGGTCAGGTATTGCTCGGCGCGCTCCTTGGCAACTTTCGCCGGGATGCCGTAGTAGCCAGCCTGGGTCACGACAATGTCGAAAGTCTTTTCGAACTGGTTAAAGTTGAATTCCTGGGGCACCACGCCGATGGAACGCTTGAGCGCCGCCGGGGATTTGTCCAGGTCGTGGCCGAAGATATTCACCGTGCCGCTGGTCTTATTGACCAAGGTGGAGAGGATACCGATGGTGGTGGACTTGCCGGCGCCGTTGGGGCCGAGCAAGGCGAAGAAATCACCTTCGGCAACGTCCAGATCGATACCACTCAGGGCCTGGAAACCGTTGCCGTAGGTTTTGGTTAGCTGCCGGATGGACAGAGCGGAACTCATATCGGAATACGCACCAAAGAAGGGAATAGAAAGAGTAGATGAGGGCGCAGCGCACGTAGTTCAACGGCGGCGCATGACAAGCATGGTGCTTGCCCGCGCCGCACAAGTACAGTCACCTGTATTAATAGTCAGTATTAAGTCAACGCGGTCATGACCGCTTTGCGGTAGGCCGGGCGTTGTTGCAGGCGCTGGTACCAGGCCTCCAGATGGGGCATCGAAGGGCGTTCGATGGGCATCTCGAACCAGGCATAGATAAAGCAGCCGAGGGGAATATCACCGATGCCAAAGGTGTCGCCCGACAGGTAAGGCTGGTGGGCCAATGCGCTGTCCACGGTGCTCAGTGCATCGATACAGGCCTGACACCCAGCGTTGATGCTGTCCCAGTTCCGCTTTTCCGCGGGGGTGCGCACAACGCCCCAGAACACGGCCTTGAACGGCTCTGCGAGGGTCGAGGTAGTCCAGTCCATCCATTTTTCGGCGCTGGCACGCACTTGCAGGTCGCTCGGGTAAAACGCCGACCCGTGCTTGGCACAGAGGTAGCGCACGATGGTGTTGGACTCCCACAACACAAAGTCGCCGTCCTCGATCATCGGCACCCGGCCATTCGGGTTCAATGCCCGGTATTGCGGCGTGTCGACCACACCAAAAGCCCCGCCCGCATCAATTGCCTCATAGTCCAGGCCGAGTTCCTCGGCGCACCACAGTGCTTTCCTGACGTTTGATGAATTTTTACGACCCCAGATTTTCAGCATGACCGCGCCTTATTGTTGATGAACATGGCTTGATGAACGCAGCAGCATACGCCGGTTCACCCGCGGCTCAAATCGCTCGGCAAGTCGCCCGACAAGATCGGCATCTGTTCAGCAAACAGGTGTGGGTAACATTTCTCCAGATGGGCGAAGAAGAAATCCTCGGGCACATCGGGAAACTGCCCATGGTCCACCACGTACTCCATCGAGCGCTGCCCCTGGCGGTTGAATGCATGGAATACGCTGTCGCTGATCCCGTCGAAGTCCAGTGGTGGTACGTCGAACACCTCACAGAGTTGGCGGTTGAACGCCGGCGTCGCCTTGACCCAGCGGCCGTCCAGGTAAAGCTCGGTGTAGCCATGCATGGCAAACACATCGCTTTTGAGCAACGCGATCAGGCGCGGTGTCGACAGGTGATTGCGCACATCCGCAAGACCGATGCGCGCCGGGATGCCGCAGTGACGGGCGCAGGCGGCGAGCAAGGTGGCCTTGGGCACGCAATAGCTTTCGCCGGCGGCCAGGGCGAAGCTGGCATTCAAGGTGGCGGGATCGCGGCTGAAGGTGTAGGGGTTATAGCGAATCGCCTCACGCACGGCGTAATAGAGACTGACCGCCTGGTCACGTAAATTCGCGCTGGAGCCGCGGTGTTTTTCGGCGAACTCCACCACCGCAGGGTGGTCACTATCGATGAAGCGGCTGGGACTCAGATACGTATCCATGAGCTTGATCTCCGAAGGAAGCCTGGAGTTTAACGACAGGTCCGCCACGGAGATAACGACGATTCGGCCAAATGTCGGCGCCTGATGCCAGGTGTTCCCAGTACAACTTGTAACACCCTGATCACCCCGCTTGTTCGGATGCCGACTAAGCTCCCTGGTGGTTTCGCCCCTGGTTTCACGGAGGATTGAATATGCTGTTGTTGTGGATACTGGTTCTGGTGGTCGGCATTGCCTACCTGGCACATCGCCGCGTCGCCCCTCTGCCCGCCCTGGGCGTGGTCGCCGTTTACCTGCTGGCGATGGGCACCTGGAGCCATGCACCGGGTTGGCTGCTGCTGATTTTCTGGGTATTGATCGCTGTGGTGGCCGCGCCCTTGCTGCTGCCGGACCTGCGCCGCCAATACTTCACCAAGCCGCTGTTCAGCTGGTTCCAGAAAGTCTTGCCGCCGATGTCCGAGACCGAGCGCGACGCCATCGACGCCGGCACCGTGTGGTGGGACGGCGAACTGTTCAGCGGTCGTCCCGACTGGGACAAGCTGCTGGCCTACCCCAAGGTGCAACTGACCGAGGAAGAACAGGCCTTTATCGACGGCCCCACCGAAGAACTCTGCGCCATGGTCAGCGACTGGGAAATCGGCCAGGCCATGGACCTGCCGCCGGCCGCGTGGGAGCACATCAAGACCCACGGTTTCTTCGCCCTGATCATTCCCAAGGAATATGGCGGCAAGGGCTTCTCCGCTTATGCCCACTCCCAGGTCGCGATGAAACTCGCCACCCGCAGCGGCGACCTGGCCTCCACAGTGATGGTGCCCAACTCCCTCGGCCCGGCCGAATTGCTGTTGCATTACGGCACCGACGAACAACGCAACCACTACCTGCCACGCCTGGCGCGTGGCGATGACATCCCCTGCTTCGCCCTCACCGGCCCGCTGGCGGGCTCCGATGCCGGCGCCATGCCTGACACGGGGGTGATCTGCAAAGGCGAATGGGAAGGCAAGGAAACCCTCGGCCTGCGCCTGAACTGGGAAAAACGCTACATCACCCTTGGCCCGGTCGCGACCCTGCTGGGCCTGGCCTTCAAGGCCCACGATCCAGACCACCTGCTGGGTGAAGAAGAAGACCTGGGCATCAGCCTCGCACTGATCCCTACCGACACCCCCGGTGTGGAAATCGGCCGTCGCCACCTGCCCCTCGGCGCCGCGTTCATGAACGGTCCGAACTCCGGCAAGGACGTGTTCATCCCCTTGGAATACCTCATCGGCGGCCAGGAAATGCTCGGCAAAGGCTGGATGATGCTGATGAACTGCCTGTCGGTCGGCCGTTCGATCTCCCTGCCCGCCGTGGGTACCGGCGCCGCCAAGTTCACCAGCCTGGTCACCGGCCAGTACGCCCAGGTGCGCGAGCAGTTCAACGTACCGCTGTCAGCCTTCGAAGGTATCCAGGAAGCCCTGGCGCGCATCGGCGGCAACGCCTGGCTGATGGACAGCGCACGCATGCTCACCGCCAATGCCGTGGACCTTGGGGAAAAACCCTCGGTGCTGTCGGCGATCCTCAAGTACCACCTGACCGAACGCGGCCGTGAGTGCATCAGCCACGCCATGGACGTACACGGCGGCAAGGGCATCATCATGGGCCCGAACAACTACCTGGGCCGCAGCTGGCAGGGCGCGCCGATCTTCATCACCGTGGAAGGCGCGAACATCCTCTCGCGCAACCTGATGATCTTCGGCCAGGGTGCCATCCGCTGCCATCCGTTCGTGCTCAAGGAAATGGCGCTGGCCGGGCGTGAGGACCACGATCAGGCGCTGAAGGAGTTCGACGGGCTGCTGATGCAACACATTGGTTTTGCCATGAGCAATGCCGCCAGCACCCTGGTGCTGAACCTCGGCGTGGGGCACTTCGAGAAAGCCCCGGGCAACCGTTTGAGCCAGGGTTATTTCCGCGCATTGAACCGCCAGGCTGCCGCGTTCGCGCTGCTGGCGGACCTGAGCATGATGCTGCTGGGTGGCGAGTTGAAACGCCGCGAACGCCTGTCGGCACGCCTCGGTGACGTGCTAAGCCATATGTACCTGGCGTCGGCGGCACTCAAGCGTTACCACGACCTGGATTCGCCGGATCACTTGGAACCGCTGTTCGCCTGGGCCATGGAAGAAAGCCTCGGCGAGTCCGAGCGTGCGTTGGATGAGCTGCTGAGCAACTTCCCGAATAAAGTGCTGGGCTGCCTGCTGCGGGTGATTGTATTCCCGTTCGGACGTCGCCATACCGGTCCGTCCGATGCGCTGGATGCCGAAGTGGCCGCGGTGATTGGCCGCGCCAAAGGCGACCCGACCCTGGAAGAATTGCTGGCCGGCTGCTACCGCCCACAATCGGCAGAAGATCCAGTGGGCGCTCTGCAACACGCCTACGATCTATTGGGTGCCAGCCATCCATTGCAGAAAAAACTGCACACCGCGCTCAAAAGTGGCCAGGTCAAACCCGCTGCCGGCGAACATGCGATCGATGCCGCCCTGCACGCCGGTGTGCTGCAACCGGCGGAAGCGCAGAGCTTGCGCGACGCCGAAGCGGCACGGCGCAAGGTGATCGACGTGGATGATTTCAGCAAGGAAGAGCTGGTACACGCTGAAGGTAAAGTCCGCTGAGTCCGGCGGTCATATAAAAACGGGCGCGAGAGGCATATACTCTCGCGCCCGTTTTTGCTTTAGAGGACTTATCTCGTGTCCAACGTCGTTGCCGATCATCTCGTCTTGCTCGACCACCTGCGCAGCATCCTGGTTGCCGTCGGCGAAGCCGAACAGGTGCCCGAGGAAAGCCACACCCTGTTCCTGGAGCGCTTCGACGAACTGCGCGCCCTGCTGCCGATCGACCCGATCGAAAGCCAGTACCTGGGCCAGGACCTGATGAGCCAGGTCATCCTGCGCTACCCGCAGATCGCCCACCTGGTCCCGCGCGACCTGCTGTGGTTCTTCGGCGGCGATTGCCTGCACTTCATGCCCGACGAAGAACTGAACCTGTACCAGGCCCTGGAAGAGCGTCGCTTTGAAGCCGAACAAAACGACGAACCCTTCGACTGGAACCAGGAAAAGCAACTGCTGGCCATGCCGCAGGACCAAAGCAAACACTGATTGTTCAAGACACTGCATAACTGAATGCGGGAGGGAGCAAGCCCTCCTCCCACATTTTCGACCGTGCGCCTATCGCCGGCGCAATGTCGGCTCCCTCGCCATGCACTCCACCAGATAATCGATAAACACCCGAAGCTTCGGCGGCAGGTAACGCGTGGGCGAATGCAACAACCACGCTTCGCCATGGTAGGACGCAATAAAGTCCCACCCGGGCAGCACCTGTACCAACCGCCCCTCCTCCAACGCATGCCGCGCGGTGAAATACGGCAAGCTGCCAATTCCCACGTGCTGCAACACCGCATCCAGCCGAACGCCGGTGTGGTTCGCCGCATAACGTCCACGCACGCCGACCGTCACCGCCTTGCCGCCCTGGCGGAATTTCCAGCGTGAATCCCCCGGGGTTTCACCGAGATAGATGCAACTGTGCGCCAGCAAATCATGGGGATGCTCCGGCGCACCATGCTCGGCTAGATACTGCGGCGTGGCACAGAGTAAATGCTCAATCGGCAATAACTGCCGCCCCACCAGGCCCGGCGGCGGGCTGTCGGTGATGCGGATGCTGAGGTCGACATTGTCATCGATCAGGTCCACATGCCGGTCCTCGAGGATCAATTGCACATCCACCCTGGGATAACGCCGCAGGAACTCCGGCATATGCGGGTGCACCACAAACCGCCCCACCGCCTTCGGCACACTGACCCGCACCAGGCCCTCTGCCTCGTGGGTGAACTGGCCGCTGATTTCCATCACTGAGCGCGCCGCGCTGACCATTTCCTGGCAGCGCTTGAAAACCTCCTCACCGGCTTCACTCAGGCGCAATTTGCGCGTGGTGCGTTGCAGCAAACGGGTGGACAGGGCCTTTTCCAGGCGCGAAATACTGCGGCTTACCGCCGACGGCGAAAGGCTCAACTGCCGCGCCGCTTCGGAGAAGCTGCCGGTCTCTACTACCTTGACGAAAATCGCCATTTCGCCCAGCAGCGGCAAAGGAAGATTGATGCTCATGACGCACAGGTCCATTGATATTTGAGCGGATTATCACCTATCCAGGCACTATTTATACTGCCCGCAGAACCCTGATGCGGATGTAGAAAATGACCGAGCGCCTGTTTTTCACCCATGACCACCTGACCGCCGAGCTTGAAGTACTCAGTTGCACCCCCTGCGAGGGCCAGTTTGCGGTCGTTTTGCAGTCGACGATTTTCCATCCCCAAGGCGGTGGCCAGCCGTTCGATACCGGCTGGCTGGGCGACAGCCAGGTGCTGCGAGTCACCCAGGAAACCGATCGCGTGGTGCACTATGTCAACCAACCGGTGGAACCGGGCCCCATCACCGCGCGGGTCGACGAACCACGCCGCGCCCTGCACACCCGCCTGCACTCCGCCGGGCATTTGATCGGCAACGCTGGCGAAACCCTGGGTTGGATGCCGATCAAGGCGCACCACTGGCCAGGTGAAGGCAAGATCACTTTTATCCGTGGCGAAACCGCGCAAGCCATGGACGCCGAGATCATTCAACAGCAGATCAACCAATGGATCGCCGCCGACTACCCGCGCCATATGGCCCTGGACGACGGCACCCGCGAAGTGGGCTTCGGTGATCTGCCCACCTACGCTTGCGGCGGTACCCATGTGCAAACGCTGGGCGAGTTGGGTCAGGTAACGATCCTGGCGCTTTCGGAGAAAAAGGGTGCGTTGTCGGTGCGTTACAGCCTGGACTAGAGAGCAGAGTCGGGTGCTATCGAGTTTTTAGATAAGCCTCCCAGTGGTCTCCCGGGCACACCTTGGCAGTGGTAGTGTGTCGAAATATTTCTGACATATTGATCAGGAATCCCCCATTTCCCTTTGCAAAGGAATGCCCCTGACCATGCACTTTCGACTCAAGCAATTAGCGGCTGCCACCCTGTTCGCGGCCGGCCTTTCGGTGATGACCACACCTGCCTTTGCCAACATCACCCCAGAGCAAAGCACGGCGATCCTGACGAGCTTCAGCGAAACGTCGGTCACGGATTTCCGTGGTTTCCTCGGCACCCTGGCCAAAGGCGACCTGGGCAAGGCCAACGACGTAGGCCCGGCGATCGGTGCCTTCCTCGATAACAAAACCCTGACCGCCGACCAGCAGAACGAAATCCATCGCCTTTTGGGTATTTACACCCGAGTGAAATACGGCAAAGCCGCCCTCGATACCTTGCGCGAACTGGTGGAAATTCCGACCTTCAACGTGGACGGCATGCCGCAGTACAAAAATCCGGAATTCATCCGGATTGCCGCCAAGATCCAGGCCCTGGCCAAGACCTTCAACCTGAACTTCCGCAACGTCGACAACCGCGTGTACGAGATTTCCCTGGAAGGCAACGGCGACGAAGTGGTGGGTATCCACGCCCACGCCGACGTGGTGCCGGTGACGCCGGAGAACTGGGTGTTGAAAGACGGCACCAGGCTCGACCCGTTCAAGGTCACGCTGATCGGCGACCGCATGTATGGCCGTGGCACCGAGGATGACAAAAACGGCATCGTGGTGGCGATGTACGCCATGAAGGTGATCAAGGAAGAGAAGTTGCCGCTGGCGCGCAATTTCAAGCTGCTGGTGGACACCACCGAAGAAACTTCCGGCGACGCGATCCCCTATTACTTCGAACGCAACCCGACGCCGCAGTACAACCTGGCGCTGGATGGCGGCTACCCGGTGGTGATTGCCGAAAAAGGTTATGGCACTGTCATGGCCACCTTCCCGCGCCGCAAAGGGGAAGGCCAAGGCGCGGAAATCATCGCGATGACCGGCGGCATGGCCACCAACCAGATTCCCTCGGCCTCGGTTGCCACGTTGATCAGCGACACGCCTGCCGAACTGGCCGCCAGCCTGCAAAAAGCCGGTACGGAGTATGCCAAACGCAACGGCGGTGACTTCGAAGTAACAGCCAAGGTGGTTGGCAAAGAGGTCAAGCTGACAGTGACCGGGGTTTCCGCGCACTCCTCCGAGCCCGAATCCGGTATCAACCCGGTGTCGCGCATGCTGGAGCTGATCCACAGCATCGACGGCAAGATCGCCCTCAAGCACAACCACATCACCGACGCGGCCCGTTATGCCTCGGACAACTGGGGTCTGGATTATCTGGGCGGCAAATTGGGCGTGGGTTTCTCCGATGATTTCATGGGGCCGCTGACCACCTCGCTGACCTTTGTCGGCCTGAATGACAAAGCCTTCAAGCTGGCGGTGAACCTGCGTGTACCAAAGGGCAAATCGCCGGAGAAACTGAAAGCCGAGATTTCCGACAAGTTGAGCGCCTGGGACAAGCAAACCAAGGTCAACGTGGACTTCACCTACTCGGTCGCCGAACCGATGTACCGCAACCCGGAAGGTGAGTGGGTGAAGGCCTTGTTGGCCGTGGCCAGCGAAAACCTCGGTATGGAGCACAAATTCGGCACCTCGGCCGGCGCGACGTCCGTGCATGAACTGCCCAATGGCGTGCAATTCGGCCTGGCGCGGCCGGAAGTGAAATACACCGGGCACACCGACAATGAGTTCAAGACGGTCGACCAGTTCTTGCTGGATCTGCAGATCGTCACCGAAATGATGGGGCGTATCGGACAGTTGCCGAAGCTCTGACAGCGATTGAAGTGTGCGCAAAAAAACGCCGATCAGTGATGATCGGCATTTTTACTCAGGTTCTTCATGCGCCCTGGTATCGCTTGCGCTCCTGCTCCCGCTGCAACATGTCCAGGGGTGGGTAGTAGATATACAGGGAAGACTCGATGGCAAACCATGCCGACGCCAACATTACCCCGCCCGCTACCACGACCATGCTGGCCAGAAACAGCCCCGTATCACCCAGTACATGCATGGCCGAGAAAATCAGCGAACCAGTGCCGAATCCAAAATATGGCACCGCCCAATCCACGACGGACAGCACCAAACAACCAAACACCAAGTGCGCGACTTTGTTCATCATCAACCGGTGCTGTTCTCGCAACTGCACATGCCGCTGATACCAGCTAAGCAGGAAATCACTGTTTTCCTTCAGTGCCAGGTCCAGAAGGTCGTTGGCCCACACATAACCGATCCCCCTTGAAGGAGGTGTATAGGCATCACCCAAGAGCTTTGGAAAGGCCATTCGCAACCTTGTGCCGATCCCACGAACGATTTCCGTCAACAGCGGCAGAACGAAAGACACCACCAGCGCAAAAGAGGCCGCGGTGACCGCCAGGAACCCCAAGTCAGCGAGCAATGCATCGCTGCTGGTCGTCCACTCCACCAAGGGCGTCCGGGTACGGATTAGCAAAGCGATATCGAGAAACAGCACAACGCTGACAAAGCGCATTGCCCAATGGAAATCCCATGCTTTTTCCAAGGCGCTGATACCCAATGGGGCGACCTTGGTTTCACCGGACGATTGAGAAGTTTCTGCCATCACGCGTGCTCCTTGAACTCAAACGCCAGACTATATCTCGAACACGCCAGGAACTGAGTCAGGAAGATGACAGGTTCAGGCAGATGAACAAATAACGCACAAACAAAAACGCCGATCATCACTGATCGGCGTTTTTGTTGAATATGGAGCGGGAAACGAGACTCGAACTCGCGACCCCGACCTTGGCAAGGTCGTGCTCTACCAACTGAGCTATTCCCGCAAATGGCGTCCCCTAGGGGACTCGAACCCCTGTTACCGCCGTGAAAGGGCGGTGTCCTAGGCCACTAGACGAAGGGGACACGCTACTGAAACACATGGTGTGTATTTCAGTGCCCAGAGGCCTCGTCCGAAGACTTGGTCCTGGTTTCACTCAGTGCCGCCCGAAAGCCACACTGCTTGTAAATTGGAGCGGGAAACGAGACTCGAACTCGCGACCCCGACCTTGGCAAGGTCGTGCTCTACCAACTGAGCTATTCCCGCATATGGCGTCCCCTAGGGGACTCGAACCCCTGTTACCGCCGTGAAAGGGCGGTGTCCTAGGCCACTAGACGAAGGGGACACACGTACAACATTCACTCCCTACCGCGTTTCGCTGTGTGCTTTACGCTGTAAGTGGCGCGCATTCTATGGATGGATTGAAAGGTCGTCAACCCCCAAGGATAAATTTATTTAAATCAATGACTTCGCCCGTGTTTACCGGCCCGTGCGGGGCATTCTGCCCGTCCAGGCCTTGACGCCTATATTCTGGCGTCCGACAAGGCGCTATAGTTCGTTCCAGCAAGTGATGGCAATGTGCATCTACGCAGGGAGCGGCTACTTATATAGAAGAACTACCTGGGTAACTGGTCGATCAGTCCTATCCGTCGACAAGCCCAGTCACTACACTCCACTGTAAACCCTATCAAAGAGGTCACACCGGTGACACCACTCATGATCACCCTGCTGGTAATTGCCGGGATCGTAATACTGATCGCCATTGGCTACATGAACCACGTGGTGGAAAACAACAAGCTGGAAAAGAAGCGCACCGAGATCGAGCTTAATGATCGCCTGCGCCGTTGCGGTGAGATCACCGAGACCTTCCCTGGCCAACTGATGACCCCGGCGCTCAAGCTGTTATTGGCCCGCCTGGAGCTCAACGTCAATCAGCGCCTGTTGAACCTCAACAAGACCAGTGCACCGCTCAAGGCCCGTATCACCGAGCTGAACACGCTGGTGGCCCAGGGCGAGTCCATCCCGGTGAACAACCCGCCGGCGCCGATCCAGACCGAAGCCAAGGCCAAGGACGTGCGCTTCCTGCTGGAAGCCCTGCATGGCCAGGTCACCCGCGCCGCCCAGGACGGGTTCCTGCCGACCAACGAAGCCAAGCACTGGATCAAGGAAATCCGTCATATCCTGGTGCTGTTGCACATAGAGTTCTTCAACAATCTCGGCCAGCACGCCTTGCAGCAGGGCCAGCCTGGCCAGGCGCGCCTGGCCTTCGAGCGTGGCGTGCAGTACCTGCGCAAGCAGCCTGAACCGGTGCTCTACAGTGCACAGCTGCAATTGCTGGAAGGTCAACTGGCCCGCGCCAACTCGACCGTGCTGGCTAACAGCAAACAGGCGGCGGAGGAAGTCAACGAATTGACCGAAGGCATGAAAGAAGTCGACGCCGATGCCGAGTGGAAAAAGAAAGTCATCTACGACTGATCTGCCCACTCCCCTGGGGTGAGCGGGCTGCCCGCTCGCCCCAACATGCCATCAATTTGCATCTATCGCCCCGCCCCCGACTAGCGTAAAAAAGTGCCCCTCACTCCGTGAAGTCAGAGGCCCGCTATGCCTATCGCCGTCATTGATGGACAACCGCTGCATTACGTCGACCAGGGCACCGGCCCTGTCGTCCTGCTCGGCTCAAGCTACCTGTGGGACCGCGACATGTGGGCCCCGCAGATCGAAGCCCTGTCACAACAGTACCGGGTCATCGTGCCCGAACTGTGGGGCCACGGCGAATCGGGCCAACTCCCCGCCCCCACCCACACCCTCGACGACCTTGCGCGCCAGGTCCTGGCCCTGCTTGACCATTTGGAGATCGCACAGATCAACCTGGCAGGCCTGTCGGTGGGCGGCATGTGGGGCGCACGCCTGGCATTGCAGGCCCCCGAGCGGATCAACAGCCTGGTGCTGATGGACACCTACCTCGGTGCCGAGCCAGAGGCCACGCGCCAGTATTACTTCTCGTTGTTCAAGATGATTGAAGATGCCGGCGCCATTCCTGAGCCGTTGCTGGATGTGATCGCGCCGATCTTCTTTCGCCCCGACATCGACCGCGAATCGGCGCTCTACCAGGATTTTCGCAAGTCACTGCAGGACTTTCCCCGGGAACGCCTGCTGCACAGCATCGTCCCCCTGGGTCGATTGATCTTCAGCCGCGAAGATGTACTGGAGCAACTACCGCGGCTGGACGCCGATACCACCTTGGTGATGTGTGGCGAACAGGACAAGCCTCGGCCACCCGCCGAATCCGAGGAAATGGCCGAACTGATTGGCTGTGCCCTGATCCTGATTCCAGACGCCGGGCATATCTCCAGCCGGGAGAACCCGGATTTCGTCAACGAAGCGCTGCTCACCTTCCTCGCCAACCACGCCTGATCGCCCTCCCTTTTGATCGCCGCCTCGGGGCGGCGATCAAAGGCGGAAGTGCCCCACCATCCCCTTGAGCTCCGCCCCCAACTGCGCCAGCTGGATGCTCGACGCCGCATTGCCCTGCATGCTCAACGCCGATTGATCGGCACTCGCACGAATACTGGTGACACTACGGTTGATCTCTTCGGCCACCGAGCTCTGCTCCTCAGCCGCAGCGGCAATCTGCTGGTTCATCTGCTGGATCAACGACACCGCTACCGCAATGCTGCCCAGGGCACTTTCGGTTTCCAGCGCATCGCTGACCGCCAGCTTGACCAGTTCGCCACTTTGCTGGATCTGCTGCACCGATGATTGCGCCGCGCTGCGCAAGGTACTGACCAGCCGCTCGATTTCTTCGGTCGACTGCTGGGTGCGCTTGGCCAGTGCCCGTACTTCATCGGCCACCACCGCAAAACCCCGGCCCTGTTCGCCTGCGCGGGCGGCTTCGATGGCTGCGTTCAGGGCCAGCAGGTTGGTCTGTTCGGCGACGCTTTTGATCACGCTCAGCACGGTGCCGATATTCTGGATTTCGGCACTGAGGCTCTCGATGCTGGTGCTCGCGCGTGTACTGGACGTGGCCAACAATTCGATACGCTGCAAACTCTGGCGCACCACCTGCTGGCCGCTGTCGACTTTTTCATCCGCCGTCTGCGCGGCTTGTGCGGCCTGCTCGGCGTTGCGTGCCACATCGTGCACGGTGGCGGTCATCTGGTTCATCGCGGTAGCGACCTGCTCGGTTTCTTCCTTCTGGCTGCTGACCTCGACATTGGTCTGCTCGGTCACGCTGGACAGCGACTGCGCCGAGCTGGCCAATTGTTCGATACCGGCCTGCAGGCCGCTGACCATCTGGCTAAGGCCGCCGCCCATCTGTTGCATCGCCTGCATCAACTGGCCGATTTCATCACGGCGGCTGACCTCCATGCGCCCGCTCAGATCCCCGGCGGCAATCTGTCGGGCTACCGCGATCACACTGCGCAGCGGCGCGACAATCAAGCGGGTAATCACCCAGGCCGCAATCAACCCCACCAGCAAGGCCAGGGCCGACGAGCCAATGATCAACATCGCGCTTTTCTTCAGTTGCGCCTGCATCGACAGGTCTTCAGCGTCATAGGCCTGGTTGACCCGGCTGACGACTTGGTCAGCTCGATCATGCAGTTGTTTGTAGACGACTTTTTCCTGGGCCAGCAGGCCGGTGTATTCCCCCAGCTTTTCGCTGAAGGCGGCGATATGCCCGGAAACTTCGTTGAGCACCGTCTGATAACCAGGGTCCTTGACCGACGTTTTCAATTGCTCGACCTGGGCCAGGGCCTGGTCGGCCTGCTCGATCTTGCCTTGCTCGGCGTCGTCAGCATCCGCCTTGCGGCTCTGGTCCAGGCGCACATGGGCTTCGTTCATGGCCTGCAACATCAAGCGGGAAACCTGACTGATCTGGCCTGCCTGCTCGATAAACTCGGCCCCCTCCTTACCTTGGCTTTCCTTGAGGCCATAGGCGCCGTCGTCCGCCAGCCCGGCCTGCAATACATCCAGGTTATTCGCCACGCTGGACACCGACCAACTGGCCATTTCCAGCGCCAGATCCTTGGTCTGCGTCAGCTCGACGAACTCATCGAACGCCTTCCGGTAGGCTGCCAGAGCCTGCTCGACCTCGGCCATCACCGGCACATTCGCCGCAGACTGGGCCTTGAGGCCGGCCGCCTGGGCCGCCAGGGCATCGAGACTTTCATGCAAGGCGTCGACGGCCTTGGGGTCGGTGTGCAGCGCGTAGTCCTGTTCGATCAGGCGCACCTTGAGCAAGCCGCTGTTGAGCGACGACATGGCCTTGAGGCCTTCAAAACGCTGGCCAACGGTTTGCAGGGACCACACGCCGATAGCCGCGACCAACGCCGTCAGCAGCAGCACCAGGGTGAAGCCCAAGCCCAGTTTTTTCGCCATACCCAGGTTGGCGAAACGTCGTTGCACGCCTGAAATCATTGCACTTGAATCCTCTTGCAATGGCGGACGCCATCAAGTCCGATGGACAAGCAACGAGATTCGCAATCAAAAGGCACTGAGCACAAGGCACTGGCGCCACAATAATGGCAAAAAGCTACACACTCGTCGTTTTCAGAATGGTCGAGGTCGATCTGGCGGGCCCCATCGCACGGAACAACGCCAAGGCACGTTGATCAGTAGCATAGGCGACATTAAGGCGTAGCCACTCACTGTGCCCGCCGGTGGGACTGAACAACGCCCCGGGCGACAACAACACCCCCAACTGCCGGGCGCACGCCTGCAACCGCGAAGGCTGCGCCGTCCCCGGGCGTGCCCACAGGAACATACCGCCGGTGGGTACGGCGAACACCTCCCACTCTTCGTCCTCCAGCACTTGCAGGGTCACGGCCATTTCACTGCTCAACCGCTTGCGCAGGCGCTGCACCCACTTGCGATACGTGCCATTGGCCAGCAACGTGGCGACCACCGCTTCAGCAAACCGGGAGGTGCCGAAGCCGCTCAAGGTCTTGAGGCTGGCCAGTTGCGTGATGATTGCGCTGCTGGCGCAGAGGTAGCCCACGCGCAAGGCGCTGCTCAGGGTCTTGGAAAAACTCGCGACGTAGATCACCCGATCATCATGGGGCAATGCAGAAAGCCGCGTGCAACTGGCCTGTTGCAGATCGCCGTAGACATCTTCCTCGATGATCAGGAAGTTCTTGCGGTGTGCCAGTTCCAGCAAGCGCTCGGCCACCAGCCGGCACAGGCTGGTGCCCGTGGGATTGTGATAGAGGCTGTGGATGAACAGGCACTTGGGATGATGGTGCTGCAGCAGCGCTTCAAGCGCCGGGAGGTCGGGGCCGCCTCGGGTACGCGGTACTTCCAGCAGTTGCACGCCCTGGAACGCCAGCTGCCGATAGAGGTTGGCATACCCGGGGGTTTCGACCACCACGCTGTCGCCGGCCTTGAGCAGCGTACGTATCAGCAGGTCCTGGGCATGGCTGGCACCTGCGGTGGTCAGGATGCGCTCCAGGCTGGTGGCGATGTGAATCTGGGTCAGGCGCTTGAGCAGTTGCTCGCGCAGCGCAGGCAGACCCAGAGGGGTGCTGTAGTTGAACAGGCCGGCCGTGTCGGTGCGGGTGACTTCACGAATCGCGTAACTGATGTCATCGCTTTCGCGCCAGGCATCGGGCAACCAGCCACAGCCCAGCTTCAACTCGCCCAACGGATTGTCGGCAAAGGCGCCCCACTCGCGCTCCGCCCCCTCATACCAATTGCCTTCGTGGCAGGCAGCCGGCTGGGCCACCACAAATCCCGAGCCCTGCCGGGGCGCCAGCACCCCTTGGGCGACCATCCGTTCGAATGCTTCGATCACGCTGGATTGGCTGAGCAGGTTATCCAGGGCCAACTGGCGGACGGACGGCAAGCGCGTTCCGGGGCTCACGCCGTCCTTGCGAATCCATTGCACCACTGCACTGACGATTTGCTGCACTACCGGTACAAGGGCCTGTCGATCGATCCCTAAATCCATGAGCCACTCACTTCAACTGTCTGTTATCAACCCGGAGAGTTAAGCACAGAAGCAGCAGGTTGCCGGCCGCATAAATTTATTAAATTATTGATTTTATTGACTTATTTACCTACTGACACATATTCGGTCACAGCGTTTTGCCAGCTTTGGAAAAGCCCCACGCGCGCCCAGACGTTTTCGAACAAGGGGCCGGCGCCAGGTCCTAGATAGCCGTCGCGCCACCGTCCACGGCCAAGGCGTGGCCGGTGGTGAACGCCGCTCCGTCGCTGCACAGGTACAGCACTGCGCTGGCGATTTCCTCCACCTTGCCGATACGCCCGACCGGGTGCATGGCGGCGGCGAATTCGGCCTTGCGGGGGTCGGCTTCATAGGCGCGCCGGAACATATCGGTATCGATCACCGCCGGGCAGACGGCATTGACGCGGATTTTCTTCTTCGCGTATTCGATAGCTGCGGACTTGGTCAGGCCGATCACGGCGTGCTTGGAGGCCGCATAGATACTCATCTTCGGCGCCGCGCCCAACCCCGCCACCGACGCGGTGTTGACGATCGCCCCACCGCCCTGGGCCAGCAGCAGCGGCAACTGGTACTTCATGCACAACCACACACCCTTGACGTTGACGCCCATGATCGCGTCGAACTCATCCAGGCTGCCGTCCGCCAGCCTGCCCTTCTCGATCTCGATGCCGGCGTTATTGAACGCATAGTCCAGGCGACCATAGGCGCCGATGGTCTGTGCCATCAACTGCTGCACATCCGCCTCCTGGGTGACGTTGCAGCGCACGAACAGCGCCTCGCCCCCGGCCTGGTGGATCAGCGCGACCGTACCCTCGCCGCCAGCTACGTCCAGGTCGGCGACCACGACCTTCAAGCCTTCGGCGGCGAACGCCAGCGCAGTGGCGCGACCAATACCGGCGGCGGCGCCAGTCACCAGGGCGACCTGGCCGGAAAACGTCATGCTCATGGAGGATGTCCTATTGGGATTAATGGCAGTGGCACGAGTCTAGCCAACGCCGAGACGCACACGTCAGCACTATCAGAAGTCCGGTTAGTGCTGCATGAGTCATAGTGATAAGGCAACCGGGCTCACTATCAATGGCACCTATCGATGAGCATTCGCACCCTAGGCTGACCTTGCCCCCGGGCCGTCCAAGGTCTATCAATCATGCTTCACTTCTAAAGAGTCCTTGCCATGACCGCCCAGACCAACCGCCAATTCCTGCTCGCCAAACGCCCGGTCGGCGCGGCCACGCGGGAAACCTTCACTTACCAGGTCGTGCCGGTGGGCACGCCCGGGGACGGGCAGGTGCTGGTGCACAACGAATACCTGTCCCTCGACCCGGCCATGCGTGGCTGGATGAATGAAGGCAAGTCCTACATTCCGCCCGTAGGCCTCGGCGAGGTCATGCGCGCGCTGGGTGTAGGCAAGGTGATTGCCTCGAATAACCCGAAATTCTCCGTCGGGGACTACGTGAATGGCGCCCTGGGCGTGCAGGATTACTTCCTGGGCGAACCGCGCGGCTTCTACAAGGTCGACCCCAATCTGGCGCCCCTGCCCCGCTACCTGTCTGCGCTGGGCATGACCGGCATGACCGCCTACTTCGCACTGCTGGACACCGGCGCGCCCAAGGCCGGTGAAACCGTGGTGATCTCCGGCGCGGCCGGTGCCGTGGGCAGCATTGCCGGGCAGATCGCCAAGCTCAAAGGCTGCCGCGTGGTCGGCATTGCCGGCGGCGCCGACAAGTGCAAGTTCCTGGTGGATGAGCTGGGCTTCGACGCCGCCATCGACTACAAGAACGAAGACGTGCCCGCCGCCCTGAAGCGCGAGTGCCCTAAAGGCGTGGATGTGTATTTCGATAACGTCGGCGGCGACATTCTTGACGCGGTGCTCAGTCGGCTGGCGTTGAAAGCCCGCGTGGTGATTTGCGGGGCCATCAGCCAGTACAACAACAAGGAAGCGGTGAAAGGCCCGGCCAACTACCTCTCACTGCTGGTCAACCGCGCAAGGATGGAAGGCTTTGTGGTGATGGATCACGCGGCGAACTTTGCCGCCGCCGGGCAGGAAATGGCCGGTTGGATGGCCCAGGGCAAGCTCAAGAGCAAGGAGGATATCGTCGAGGGGCTGGAGACGTTCCCGGAGACGCTGATGAAGCTGTTCAACGGCGAAAACTTTGGCAAATTGGTGCTCAAGGTCAGCTGATACACGGCAGATCCGCGCGTTCCCACGCGAACGTGGGAACGCGCATCGATCAGGCGATCTCGGCGACTACCGCCGCCAACGCCTTGGCCGGATCCGCCGCCTGGCTGATCGGACGGCCGATCACCAGGTAGTCGGAACCCGCGTCCAGTGCCTGGCGCGGGGTCAGGATGCGGCGCTGGTCGTCCTGGGCACTGCCCGCAGGGCGAATCCCCGGGGTCACCAATTGCAACGACGGATGGGCAGTTTTCAAGGCCTGGGCTTCCAGCGCCGAGCACACCAGGCCATCAAGGCCGGCTTTCTGCGCCAGGGCGGCCAGGCGCAGCACCTGCTCCTGAGGCTCGATATCCAGGCCAATGCCCGCCAGGTCCTCGCGCTCCATGCTGGTCAGCACGGTCACGCCGATCAGCAACGGCTTGGGGCCGCTGCGCTGTTCCAGCACTTCGCGGCAGGCGGTCATCATGCGCAGGCCGCCGGAGCAGTGTACGTTGACCATCCACACGCCCATCTCGGCCGCAGCCTTGACCGCCATGGCGGTGGTGTTGGGGATGTCGTGGAATTTCAGGTCGAGGAACACCTCGAAGCCTTTGTCACGCAGGGTGCCGACGATTTCCGCGGCGCAGCTGGTGAACAGTTCCTTGCCGACCTTGACCCGGCAAAGCCTGGGGTCCAACTGGTCAGCCAGCTTCAGTGCGGCGTCACGGGTGGGGTAATCCAGGGCGACGATGATAGGAGTCTGGCAGGCGGACATTGGAATGGGCTCTCAGGCAAGTCGAAATCGGCGCGGATTGTAGCGCAAGCAGCGCCGTTGCGGGATCCGATGATCGGTAAATACTGACCAACCGCCATCAGCCAGGCATTCCAGATGATTATTTCAAAGCTGATACATTCATGACATGCCCACAACACGCCCTGCCGCTAGCCTCGCCCGCACGACCCACCGACCAGCACTACCAGCCATGGGGCTGGGCGCCTATGCTGACCGTAACAACCAGGCAGATGATCGCACTATGCATACCCCTTCCGTCCCCGTGAACGACGAGCAAAAAGGCGCGGTGGTCGCCGATGACAAGCGCTGGAACACCCGTGCGCTGATCGTCGACGACGATGTGCCGATCCGCGAATTGCTGATCGACTACCTGGCACGCTTCAATATCCTCGCCACCGGCGTGACCGACGGCGCCGCGATGCGCCTGGCCATGCAAGCCGAAACCTATGATGTGGTGGTACTCGACCTGATGCTGCCGGGGGAAGACGGCCTGACCCTGTGCCGCTGGCTGCGCGCCGAATCGGATATCCCGATCCTGATGCTCACCGCCCGCTGCGAGCCCACCGACCGCATCATCGGCCTGGAACTGGGGGCCGACGACTACATGTCCAAGCCCTTCGAACCCCGTGAACTGGTAGCGCGGATCCAGACCATCCTGCGCCGCGTGCGCGATGACCGCACCGAACAGCGCGCGAATATCCGCTTCGACAACTGGCGCCTCAACAGCGTGTTGCGTCAATTGGTGGCCGACGATGGCCTGGTGGTGCCGCTGTCCAACGCGGAATTCCGCCTGTTGTGGGTGTTTATCGAACGCCCGCGCCGGGTGCTGAGTCGGGAGCAGCTGCTTGATGCCGCCCGTGGCCGCTCGATAGAGGCCTTTGATCGCAGTATCGACTTGCTGGTGTCGCGCCTGCGGCAAAAACTCGGGGATGACCCCAAGGCACCGCAGTTGATCAAGACCGTGCGCGGCGAAGGCTACCTGTTCGACGCCCGGGATATTGGCTGATGCGCGCGCCCTTCAACACGCTGTTCGGTCGGCTGTTCGGCGTGTTACTGGTGGCGATTGTGCTGGCCCATGGGCTGGCGTTCTTCTGGTTTCACCACTACGGCCAACCGCCGCCGCCCCCTCCTGAGCGATTTATCGAGCAGCCGGACGGGACCCTGGCGCCGATGCGCGACAAGCACCCACGCCCCTGGTTTGGCGGCCCGGTGGTGCCCCTGACCTTTCAATTCGTCTCGTTGATTATCGCGGCCTGGTACGGTGCCAAACTGCTGAGCCGGCCGATACAGCGCCTGAGTGAAGCGGCGGAACGCTTGAGCCTGGACCTCGACAGCCCACCCCTCGATGAATCCGGCCCGAGGGAAGCACGGCAGGCCGCCTCGACCTTCAACCTGATGCAAAGGCGTATTCGCGAGCAGGTCAGCCAACGCGCGCGCATGCTCGGCGCCGTCTCCCATGACCTGCGCACCCCGCTGTCCCGCCTCAAGCTGCGCCTGGAGCAGATCGAGGACACCCGGCTGCAGGGCCAGATGCGCCAGGACCTGAACGACATGATCGACATGCTCGACGCCACCCTGAGCTACCTGCACGAACAGCGCACCAGTGAAACCCGGCATTGGCTGGATGTGCAGGCGCTGGTGGAGTCCATGAGTGAAAACGCCCAGGACCAAGGCTCCGATGTGCAATGTGCGGGCAGCTGCCTGCCCTTGCAGGTGCAACCGATGGCCCTGCGCTCATGCCTCAACAACCTGATCGACAACGCCTTGCGTTATGCCGGCACCGCCCGCGTGGAGCTGGAGGACAGCCGCGAAGCGCTGGTCATCCGTGTGATCGACCACGGGCCGGGGATTGCGCCCGATAAGCGTGAGGCGGTGTTCGAGCCGTTCTATCGGCTGGAAGGCTCGCGTAACCGCAATTCCGGCGGCGTTGGCCTGGGCATGACCATTTCCAAGGAAGCCGCGGAGCGCCTGGGCGGCCGCCTGAGCCTGGAAGAGACCCCAGGCGGCGGCTTGACCGCCGTGATGTGGTTGCCCAGGGCTTAAAGGGGCTTGTCTTCACGCCGAACCTGGGCCTGGGTTGCGCTCCAATCCATCAGCAGGCTGTAGGCCACGGCCAGCAGGGTCGGGCCGATAAACAGGCCGATAAAGCCAAAGGCAATCAAGCCGCCGAAGACCCCGAGCAACACGATCACCAGCGGCAGGTTGCCGCCACGGCTGATCAGGTAGGGCTTGAGCACGTTGTCCACGCCGCTGATGATGAACGTCCCCCACACGCCAAGGAACACCGCATAGGTGTAGTCGCCTTTCCACGCCAGCCAGGCCGTGGCCGGGATCCATACCAGCGGCGGGCCCATCGGGATCAGGCTGAGCAGGAACGTCACGATCCCCAGCACCAACGCACCCGGCACGCCGGCGATCAGGAAGCCGATCAGTGCCAGCAGGGCCTGGGCGGCGGCAGTGCCGATCACACCGTTGACCACCCGCTGCACCGTACCGGCCACCAGTTCGATGTAGTAACCGGCACGGTCACCGATCAGTCGTTCCAGCAAGCGATGCACGAACATCGCCAGACGCGGCCCATCACGATAAAAAAAGAACACGAACACCAGGCTCAGGGTCAGTTCGAGGATGCCGCCGCCGATCTGCGCACTGCGCGCCAACAGCCAATTGCCCACCTGCCCCAGGTACGGCTTGAGGCTGACCATCAGCGCCGCGCCCTGCTCGTCGATGCTGTTCCACATGCCGACCAGGCGTTCCCCCACAAAGGGAATCGCCCCCAACCAGGCTGGCGCCTCGGGCAGCCCATCGACCTGAATATCCTTGATCAACGCCACGGCATCGCGCACATGGTCCGCGAGATTGAACCCCAGCCATACCAGCGGCACCGCCACCAGCAACATCCAGCCCAGGGTCAGGATGCCGGCGGCCAGGGATTCACGGCCACCCAGCGCGCGGGTCAGCAGCACCATCAGCGGCCAACTGGCAAACGCCAGCACCGCCCCCCAGAACAGCGCCGACCAGAACGGCGCCATCACCCAGAAGCTGGCACCAAACAGCACCAGCAGCAGGATTTGCACCAGCAGGCGATCGTTATTGAGCATGGGGTATCTCTAGAAAAGGCTGTAGGAAGAGAGCTTAGGCGAACGGCACGGGTCCGTTCGCCCTGTTGCGGTCAGCGTATCAGATGCAGGTGCAGGCCTTTGGTTTCAGTGCTGCCGGTTTCCAGGCGCGCGGCGCGCACGCCTTTGTCGACCAAAGCCTGGCGCCAGGCTTCGGCTTTCGGGCCGGTCAGGCTGACGCGCAAGGTCGTATCGAGGTTCAAGCCCCGGGAAATCAGGGTCAGCCAGGTGTCGTCGGGGTCGCCGCCAAGCGCGGGGAAATCCAGCTCACCGGTGCTTTTCAGCTCGCGCAACAAGGTGGCCGAGGTGGGCAGCAGGTCGCCCAGCGGTGCGCCGGCATCCAACTGCTCCACATGCAGGTAGGCACGACGGTTGCCTCGGGTGATGCCGTAGATGGCCACCAGGGAGTTTTCCTGCGGGGCGGCGAGACGCAGCAGCAGGTATTCCTGCTGGCCGTCGGCACCTACCAGCTTGGCATTACCGAACACTTCGTTGGCCCACAGGCTGCTTTCACCGCAATCGCGGGCCTGGCACCAGAACAACAACTGCGCGCCGTTGGCCTGCAACGCTTCGCGCGTCGACGTGAACGCAGCACTGGAGGTGTGTTCGGCAGGCAGCTCGTAGGTAATCGCTGTGGCTTGCCCACGGGCGGTGGCCTGGCCCTCATAACGCAACTGGCCACTGATCTTGCGGATCGCCCCCATGGGGTAGATGCGTTCCTTTTCTTCAGCGGGACGGTAATCGACGATCTGTGCGTCGACCTGACGGGCCACGGCAGGCAGGTCCTGGCTTCCCGGCACATCGGCGGCGAACACCAAGGGGCTGAAACAGCACAGTCCGAGGGCACGTATACATCCTTTACGCAGGCTCATCGGATCGGTGAGCCCTGGCCATCGGAGGTCGCAGCAGTGTTGAGTTGGTTCATGGTTGACTCCCTTTCAATCCGCCCAGCCTCGGCAGTTGACCGCCCCAAGTCAAGGCGCGGAGAAGAACCGATTGAAACAGTCTGCAACAAGGACCGCACCAGGCTCATCATTCAGGTGTAAATGATGGCCACCCGGCAACGTGGTTACCGTAAAGGGTAGCTGGGAAAGCAATTCGGGATGTTTCGCCAACATGCCATCGGCGGCGACCACCAACTGCGTAGGGCAACCCACGCGGCGCACGAAAGCCATCGCCTGCTCATCGGTCAGGCGCATCGGCGATGCCAGGGTCAGGCGACTGTCCGAGCGCCAGGTATAACCGCCCGGCACCGGCATCAAACCGCGCTGGGCCAGCAGTTCCGCGGCTTCACGGCTCACGGCGACCAGACCTTTCATACGCGCCTCAACCGCCCGGTCGAGGGTGGTGTAGACCGGCTTGCGCTTATCCTGCAGATTCAATTGCGCCTGCAAGGCCATGCCCAGGCGCTCGGCGGCGTTCTCACCGCTGGCAGTGGGCGGGATCACGCCGTCAATCAAACCCAGGTGCGTCACCCGTTCCGGCAAGGCACCGGCCAGCACCAGGGACACGATGGCGCCGAGGGAGTGGCCGAGTAATGCAAAACGTTTCCAGCCCAGTTGCTCGGCAACGTGCAGCACGTCGTGGACGTAATCCCACAAGGCATAACCGGCACCTGTAGGACGATGCGCCGAATGCCCATGGCCGGCCATGTCCAGCGCCACGATACGCAAACCCGCAAGCTTCGGCGCCAGGCGTGCAAAGCTGTTGGCATTGTCCAGCCAGCCATGCAGGGCGATCACCGGCAAACCGTCCTCGGGGCCAAACAGATGGGCCGCCAACTCAATGTGCGGCAGGCTCAGGCGAACCTCTTCGACGGGTGTGCTCATGCGCAGCTGCGCTCCCGGGCTTCCCAGCGGGCGAACAGGGTCTTGATCAAGGTCGCGGTGTCCTGGGGGCGTTCGAGGGGAAACATATGGCCGCCGGGCATGGTGAGCATTTCGCCCATGGGCAGACGGTCGACGCCGCTGGCGTGGTGACGCATCACCACGCGGCTCTGGCGACCGCGCACCACCGCCAGCGGCACTTTCAATTGGCGCACCTGACCGGGACTGGTGTGGGGCACGCCCCGGTAGATGCTGATTTCGGTGGCCGGGTCGAAACGCAGGCGCAGGCGATCACCCGCCTGGTACAGGCCGTGTTGCAGGTAGGCGTCGAAGCATTCCGGGTCGAAGCCTCGGAACAGGGTCTTGCCGGCGAAGTAGCTGCGCGCGGCGTCCAGGTCGCTGAATTCCTCACGACGGCCCAGGGTACGGCCGGCCGGTGTGAGGCGGTCGATAAAACCGAAGCGCTTGGCGGCGCGGATCACCCAACGGTCGGCGCGGGTCAATACCGGCGAATCGAGCATCACTACCCCGCGATACAGCTGCGGGCAGCGCAGGGCCGCGTGCAAATGCAGCACGCCACCCAGGGAGTGGCCCACGCCCCAGACGGGCTGCGGTTGCTGCTCCAGATGATGGATCAACTCGTCCACCAGGTTCTGCCAGTTATCGTCCACTGGAAACCTGGGGTCGTGACCGTGTTGCGGCAAGTGAGCCACCGCATACTCCGGGGCCAGGGCGGCAAACAGCTTGCCGTAGGTGGCCGAGGGGAAGCCATTGGCGTGGGCAAAAAACACGTGCTGCGACATAGCGGATCCATCTGCAAAAACCGAGATTGATTGTCACCAGGCCCAAGCCCCACAGCAATGACTGTAACTGCCAGGAATGATGACACTCACGCCACACCTATCGCGCCGGAGGGGTTTCGCCCAAAGGCACCACGGCCATGGTCAGCCGTGAGACACAGTTGCACTTGCCGTCATCGGTGGTCAGGCGAATGTCCCAGACCTGGGTGGTGCGGCCGATATGGATCGCCTTGGCCACCGCCGTCACCCGCCCGCTGCGCACACCGCGCAGGTGATTGGCGTTGACCTCCAGGCCCACGCAATAGAACTTGCTCGGGTCGATGCACAAATAGGCCGCCACGGAGCCGACGCTCTCGGCCAGAACCACCGACGCACCGCCATGCAGCAGGCCGTAGGGCTGGTGAGTGCGGTGGTCGACCACCATGCTGGCGGTGAGGGATTCCTCGTCGAAGCTTTCAAAACGGATGTCCAGCAGTTCACCGATGGTGTTTTTCTGGCCGGCATTGAGTTGCTCGATATTCGGTTGGGTGCGCCACAAGCTCATGGAATTGTCCTTATTAGTTTTATTACGGCCCTAATCCTGCCACACAACTGCCTCGCTGCGCTCGCTCCAACGAAAAGCGACGGACATAAGACCCGATCCTCTGTGGCCTGGCGGTAGCCTACGGATTCTTCACGCTGACCAGGCTCATCAACCCCGCCAGCGGGAAGTCGCCCTCAAGCTCTGCCAGGCTGGCGGTGGACATCGGCTGCGGCTGGCGCTGATGGCCATGCTGCAGAAAACTGATCAAGCTGCCGACCAGGGGCTGATGACTGACCAGCAGCACGTTGTCATCACTGTCGAGCTTGCTCAGGACCTCCAGCGGATTGCCCTCCGGCGTGAGCCAAGGCACCGTGCGGATGTCCGGCGCAAAACCCAACGCGTCCCGCACCAGCTGTGCCGTCTGCTGCGCACGCACGTACGGGCTGGCAATGATCGCGCTGAGCGGCTGGCCGATCAGGTGCGCCGCACTGCGCAACACCTCGGCGCGGCCATGTTCGGTGAGGTTGCGCTCGGCATCCGTGCGGGCATGCGCCTCGGCCTCACCGTGACGCAAGACCCACACCTTCATAGCTTCGGCTCCTCATCCCGCACCGGGTGCGGCGCCGGCGGCACGCTGTGGGCGGCTTCGCCCTCGGGAGCGCGCGGGGTTGGCCAGTCGGCGAACGGCCAGGGCTTCTGCTCGGTGTGGAAGCTGCCAAAGCGGCCGATCTGGGCAAGAAACTGGCTGAGGCTGTCGCCGAAGTTCATCAGGCCCAGGTTCGGCGCGCTGTAGACCAGGCGGTAGATCAACTGCACCACCACCAATGCGCCGAGCAGGAACTGCGCCACCTGCCACACCAGGGCAAACACCAGCATCCACAGGATGCGCAGGACAATGGACTCGTACTTGGGGGCTGCTTTTGGATCGTTCATGGCGCGTTCCTCAGTTGAAACCACTGGTGGAAATAAAGTCGACGTCGGTTTTGGGCTCGGCCCGCATCAGCAACTCGATGACCTGGTTCAAGGTGCGCCCTTCAAACAGGATCGCGTGCAGCCCGGCGACCAGCGGCATGTACACGCCGACTTCCTGGGCCTTGGCCTTGAGCACCTTGAGGGTGTTGACCCCTTCGGCCACTTCACCCAGGCGCGTCACCGCGTCTTCCAGGCTCAGGCCCTGGCCCAGGGCGAAACCCACCTGGTAGTTGCGGCTTTTCGGCGACGAGCAGGTGACGATCAAGTCGCCCACGCCGGCCAGGCCCAGGAAGGTCATGGGGTTGGCGCCCTGGTTCACCGCGAAGCGGGTCATTTCCGCCAGGGCACGGGTAATCAGCATGCTCTTGGTGTTTTCGCCCATGCCCAGCGCCACCGCCATGCCGGCGATGATCGCGTAGACGTTTTTCAGCGCCCCGCCCAGTTCCACGCCAAAGCGGTCGCCACTGGCGTACACGCGGAAGGTCCGGCCATGCAGCACCGCCTGGACGCGCTCGCACAACGCCTCATCCTCGCTGGCGATCACCGTGGCGGTCAGCGCGTGCTCGGCGACTTCCCGCGCCAGGTTCGGCCCGGACAGCACGCCAATGCGCGCCTGGGGGGCGATCTCGGCGAGGATTTCGCTCATCAACTTGAAGGTCTGCGCCTCGATGCCCTTGGTCAGGCTGACCAGCAGCTTGCCCGCCAGGCGCTCGGCATGGGGCGCCAGCACCGCGCGCAAGGCGCTGGAAGGCAGCGCAACAAAGCACAGGTCGCAGTCCGCCAGGGTGGCCAACAGGTCGGTGACCGGCTCGACCGCCGGATGAATCTTGATGCCTTTAAGGTAACGCGGGTTTTCGCGGTGTACGCGAATGGCCTCGGCCTGCTCGGGATCGCGCATCCACTGGCGCACCGCATGACCGTTCTCGGCCAGCAGGTTAGCCACGGCGGTACCAAAACTTCCGCCTCCCAGGACCGCAATAGGGCGCTGTTCAGTCATATGCAATCCGTTAATCCATACCAGTGGCGATGGCGGCATTATACGGGGCGACCCGCTTGCGGCCAGCCCCCGTATCAAATCGTGGGCCTGTCGGGAAATGCCACGCCTGTGGGACGGAATTGCAAGGGCGGCGACTGGCAAATAGCCTCGCCTCGGTTAACATGGACGGCTATCCGTCACTATCAAGGCCATGTCGTGTATTTGGGCCCTCCTTCCCGTTCATCTCTACTGCTTATGCTGTTGTGCAGTGCACCTGCGCTGGCTGACGACCTGTTCCTCGACAGCCAGCCGCTGCCGCAGGTATTGACCGCCACGCGCCTCAAGCAATCGGCCGCCGCCGTGCCGGGCAGCATGACCGTGATCGACAGCGAGTTGATCAAGGCCAGCGGCGCAAGGGATATCAGCGAGCTGCTGCGCCTGGTGCCGGGGATGATGGTCGGCTACACCACCGGCAACCAGGCGGCGGTGAACTACCACGGCACCAGCGCCAGCGATGCGCGCCGCATGCAAGTATTGATCGACGGGCGTTCGGTGTACCGCGCCGGCCTGGCCACGGTGGACTGGAGCGACATTCCGGTGGCGATGGAAGACATCGAGCGCATCGAGGTCTTCCGCGGCCCCAATACCGTCAGCTACGGGGCGAATGCCTTGATGGCGGTGGTCAATATCCTCACGCGCTCACCGGCCAACAGCCATGGCTCCCGGGTGAAGGTGATTCGCGGTGAGCGCGGTATCAATGACTTTTATGCCAGCCAGGGCGTGGGCTGGGAAACCGGCGATCTGCGCCTGTCGCTGTCCGGGCAACAGGACGATGGCTTTGACAGCGATGCCGTTGGCGCCGACCGCCGAGACGGCCGTCGCCTCAACCGCTTCAGCCTGGCAGTGAGCCAGACCTTGAACGCGCAACAGAGTATCGACTGGCAACTGAATGCCAAGGAAGGCACCAACCAGCGCCCTTACACCTACACCCCCGTATTCGCCGGGATTACCGAGGGCGGCGACAATTCCGATGTCACGGCCAAGGACTACGCCGGTTCCCTGCGCTGGAACTTTGATTTCAACCCAGAGCACAGCCTGTATATCCAAGGCTCGGCCCAGCAGTGGGACCGCCGGCAAATCTGGAAGGCCTGTGACGCCAAGGTCTCGTTCAGCCCCGAGCTGACCCAGTTGTGGCAGCTCAACCCCAACTATGCCGAACGGCTGGCCCGGCATATGGACACCTACAGCCAGGGCACCGCGCCACCGGGCAGCGCCGCCGAACAAGCCTTGGCCAACCAGGTACTGGACCAGTGGCGCAACGGCGCCAACCAGAGCGTATGCGGCGACATCGACCAGAGCACCCGCGAAAGCCGCTACGATGTGGAAATCCAGGACACCCTCAGCCTGTCCGACAGCCTGCGCCTGGTCAGCGGCATGAATTACCGCTACGACCGCGCCGACTCCGATACCTACTTCAACGGCACCCTGGACGACACCACCTGGCGCCTGTTCGGCCAGTTGGAATGGCGCGCCAGTGAACATTGGCTGCTGCAAGGCGGCGCCATGTTCGAAGACACGCACCTGAGCGGCCATTCGCTGACGCCAAGGGTGGCGGTCAACTATTTGATCAACCCGCGCCACGGCTTGCGCGCGGTGTACTCGGAAGCCATCCGTTCGCCGGACATGTTCGAGAACAATGTCAACTGGAGCTACCGCGTCACCAACCTCAGCTCACCGACCTATGGGCAGAGTTCCGGACAGTACTTCGTGAAGACGCGGGGCCCGGGCAACCTCGACAAAGAACTGATGCGCTCGCGGGAACTGGGCTACAACGGCTTCTTTGCCGACATCGGGCTGAACATGGACGTGAAGGTGTTCTACGACGAAATCACCGACATGATCAGCTCGCCGCTGCGCAATAACCAGTACATTGCCAGCAACGCCAACAGCTCACGCTTCACCGGCGCCGAGTCCCAGTTCGACTGGCGCGTGAGCAACGCCGACCGCCTGCGGCTGACTTACGCGTATGTCGACGCCACCACCAGCAACCCACTGGACAAAGCACAGACCGCACGTAACAGTGGCTCGGCCGGCTGGTTGCGCGAATGGGGCCAAGGTTGGTCCAGCGCGCTGTTCTACTATGGCGACGACGCACTCAACCAATATCGTTTCGAACGGGTCGACCTGCGGGTGGCCAAGCGCATTGCCCTGGGCAAAGCCAACGTGGAGCTGGCCGGCATGTTGCAACAACGCCTCGATAACCAGCCCACCACCTGGGCCGACAACACTTACGACCATCGTCACGTACTCTACTTCAGCGCGGAGCTGGAGTTCTGAGATGGGCGACTCGTCACGGATGACCTCCTTCTTTATCTATAAGTTGCGGCGACTTGCCGGGCTGCTGGCCGGCCTGTTGCTGTGCGCACCGGCGTGGAGCGCCGAGATCCTGCTGACCGCCGCCGAAGACGGCGCCGGGGTGCAGGCCTTTACCCAGGCGCTGGCCCGGCAACGCCCCGAAGACCGCGTCACCTTCACGTCCCTTGCGGCCTTGCCGGCACCCAGCCACCTGCCCGCCGGCACGCGCCTGATCCTGCTCGACCTGCCCGGCCTCGACTGGCGCCTGCGGGATACCCAAGGGCCGCCGACGCTGGTACTGCGCATCAGTCGGCTACAAGCCCATCAGCGCCCGGAGGCCTCACGGCACGCGCGGGTCAGCCTGTTGTGGAGCGACCCGCCGCTGGAGCGGCAGCTGCGCCTGATCAGCAGCGTCCTGCCCCAGGCACGGCGCATCGGTGTGCTCTACGGCACCGACAGTGAATTCCTGCTGCCCGAATTGCGCCAGCACGCGGCGGCCCTGGAGTTGGAGATCGTGCCGCAGCGCTGGGACAACACTAACGACAGTCGCCCGCTGCAAACCCTGTTCAGGAACAGCGACGTGCTGCTCGGCCTCGATGACCCGCAGCTGTACAACCCGAAGACCGCTAAAAACCTGCTGCTGAGCAGCTACGCCCAGCAATTGCCGCTGTTCGGGCCCAATGCAGGGTTTGTGCGCGCCGGCAGCCTCGCCAGCACCTACAGCGACCAGGACGATTGGCTGGCGGTACTCGATCGTTTGCTCGACCAGCCGCCGGCCGCTTGGCCACGCGGGCTGTACCCAGACCACTTCAAAGTCGTGGGCAACGCGCAGGTCGCACGCTCACTGGGCATCGAACAGGTGGACGAAGCCAGCGTCGCCGCCCGAATGGCCGAAGGAGAAAAACGCCCATGACCTTGCGTCGTCGTTGGGACATCAATACCCGCACCCAGCTCATAACCCTGGGCCCGGCGCTGTTGCTGACGTTGCTGTTGATCAGCTTCTTCACCTTCGTGCGTATCCAGGACCTGCGCCAGGAACTGGACCACACCGGCCAATTGATCGCCAACCAACTGGCACCCGCCACCGAATATGGGGTGATCTCGGGCAACAACGATGTGCTCGACAGCCTGCTGCGCGCCACGCTGGCCACGCCCCATGTGCGCTTCCTGGAGATTCAGGACAGCAGCGAAAATATCCTGGTGTACGTCGAGCAACCCGCGGAGAAACACGACCGCGCGCTGTCGGTCAAAGTGTTCCAGGCGCCGATCCGCCTGCAGCATATCCAGTTGGGCAACGACTTTTTCCAGGACAACCTTAACGAACCCAAGGCCCCCCGCGCGGACTATCTGGGCCGGGTGATCGTCGGCATGTCCAATGACGCCTTCAGCCAGCGCCAGCAGGAGATCCTGTTCAAGGCCGGTATCCTCGCGCTGTTCGCCCTGCTGTTTACGTTCCTGCTCGCCCGGCGCCTGGCGGCGAGCCTGTCGCAACCGATCAGCGCCATGGGCAATGCGGTCAAGGCCATCCAGCAGGGCGACTACAAGACGCCGCTGCCGATTGTGGATGACTCGGAGCTGGGCGACCTGTCGCGACATATCAACAACCTCGCCGAAGGCCTCAACCAGGCCAGCCGCGAACAACAGCAGGCCATGGCCCAGTTGATCCAGACCCGCGAAGAGGCCGAGCGGGCCAACAACGCCAAGTCAGACTTCCTGGCCATGATGAGCCACGAACTGCGCACGCCGATGAACGGTGTACTGGGCATGCTACAACTGCTGGAAACCACCGACATGACCGAGGAACAGACCGAATACGCGGCGCTGGCCTCCGAATCCACCGAGCATTTGCTCAAGGTGATCAACGACATTCTCGACTTCTCGCGCATCGAACGCGCGGCCCTGGAGCTGGAACATATCCCCTTCAACCTGGCCGACCTGATCAACAGTTGCGCCCAGGCCTTCCAGCACAGCGCCCAGCAGTGCGGGCTGGCGCTCAAGCTGCCGATCCCGCCCGGCATGGACGCACTGCGGGTACAGGGCGATCCGACGCGGATCCGCCAGATCCTGGTGAACCTGATCGGCAATGCCTTGAAGTTCACCGAATACGGCACCGTCAGCGTCGAGCCCCATTGGCAGGTGCTCGACCATGAGTTGGTGTGGTTCACCTGCACCGTGCGTGACAGCGGCATCGGGATTTCCGCCGAGCGCCTGGAATTGATGTTCGATGCGTTCCAGCAGGCCGACAGTTCCATTTCAAGACGTTACGGCGGTACCGGTCTCGGGCTGCCCATCGCCCGTACCCTGGCCGAACGCATGGGTGGCACGCTGCGCGCGCAGAGCGAAGAAGGCCGTGGCTCGGTGTTTACCCTGGAGATCCCGCTGGCCATCGACCCCCACAGCCAGCCGTCGATCGCCCTGGATGCCGAGGGCAAGCACAGCGCCGGCGAGGGTCGCCATGTGTTGCTGGTGGAGGACAATCCGGTCAACCGCGCCGTGGTCGAAGCCATGCTGCGCAGCCTGGGCTTTGAAGTCAGCCTGGCCACCGATGGCGCCGAGGCGATCCGCAGTGCCGAGAGCCTGATATTCACCGCGATCCTGATGGATTGTCGCCTGCCCTTGATCGACGGTTATGAAGCCACCCGGCAGATTCGCCAACTGCCCGGCTGCGCCGACCTGCCGATCATCGCCCTGACGGCCAACGCCTTGCAGGGCGACCGGGAAGCCTGCCTTGCGGCTGGAATGAACGATTACCTGGCCAAGCCGTTCAAACGCACGGATCTGCAGCAAATCCTGCAGCGCTGGGTGCAATAGCGGCGCGCCACTAGCCAACTCCGACTGGCGTGAAAGACGAAAGTGCGGCAGTCTTAGGCACCCGAACGGGCCCATAAACAGGCTCGGTTTAAAATTTCAGTGAACAAGTGTACATTCAGTACCTTGCCGCTGTGACTTTCACTACAACGCAATAGTCTATGTGTAGGCTGCCGACATGAGGCATGAACGCTTCATTCGGTTCGGGAAGATTTGCCCTACCCTGCCGCATGGGATTATTGAGGAGCTCGCATGACCAAACAAAACGCCTTTACTCGGGAAGACCTGCTGCGCTGCAGTCGCGGTGAGCTGTTCGGCCCAGGTAACGCGCAACTGCCCGCCCCGAACATGCTGATGGTGGATCGCATCACCCATATCAGCGAAGAGGGTGGCAAGTACGGCAAAGGTGAATTGGTCGCCGAGCTGGATATCACCCCGGACCTGTGGTTCTTCGCCTGTCACTTCGAAGGTGACCCTGTCATGCCTGGCTGCCTGGGCCTCGACGCCATGTGGCAACTGGTCGGCTTCTACCTGGGCTGGCAAGGCCTGCCAGGCCGTGGCCGCGCCCTGGGTTCGGGCGAAGTGAAGTTCTTCGGCCAGGTCCTGCCGACCGCCAAGAAAGTCACCTACAACATTCAAATCAAGCGCGTCCTCAAGGGCAAGCTGAACCTGGCCATCGCCGACGGTTCGGTGACTGTCGACGGTCGCGAGATCTATACTGCCGAAGGCCTTCGGGTCGGCGTATTTACTTCCACTGACAACTTTTAAGGGTTATCCGCATGCGCCGCGTCGTTATCACTGGTCTGGGCATCGTTTCTTGCCTGGGCAATGACAAAGAGACCGTCACCGCTAACCTGCGTGCAAGTCGCCCTGGCATCCGCTTCAACCCGGAATATGCCGAAATGGGTCTGCGTAGCCAGGTTTCCGGCTCCATCGACCTGCCCCTCGAAGAACTGATCGATCGCAAGATCTATCGCTTCGTGGGCCACGCTGCCGCCTATGCCTACCTGGCCATGAAAGACGCCATCGCCGACTCCGGCCTGAGCGAAGACCAGGTATCGAACGTACGCACCGGCCTGATCGCCGGCTCCGGCGGCGCATCGACCCTCAACCAGATGGAAGCGCTGGACATCCTGCGCGAAAAAGGCGTGAAGCGCGTTGGCCCGTACCGTGTCACGCGGACCATGGGCAGCACCGTTTCGGCCTGCCTGGCCACGCCGTTCCAGATCAAGGGCGTGAACTACTCGATCTCCTCCGCATGCGCCACCAGTGCACACTGCATCGGTACCGCCGTCGAGCAGATCCAACTGGGCAAGCAGGACATCGTGTTCGCCGGCGGCGGCGAAGAAGAACATTGGAGCCAGTCGTTCCTGTTCGACGCCATGGGCGCCCTGTCCACCCAGTACAACGAAACCCCGGAAAAGGCCTCCCGCGCCTACGATGCCAAGCGTGACGGTTTCGTCATCGCCGGCGGTGGCGGCATGGTGGTGGTCGAGGAGCTGGAGCACGCCCTGGCCCGTGGCGCCAAGATCTACGCGGAAATCGTCGGCTACGGCGCCACTTCCGATGGCTACGACATGGTTGCGCCAAGCGGTGAAGGCGCCATCCGTTGCATGCAGATGGCCATGTCCACCGTGGATACCCCGATCGACTACCTGAACACCCACGGCACCTCGACTCCGGTCGGCGACGCCAAGGAAATGGAAGGTGTACGCGCGGTATTCGGCGACAAAGCCCCAGCCATCAGCTCCACCAAGAGCCTGTCGGGTCACTCCCTGGGCGCCGCCGGCGTTCACGAAGCGATCTACTGCCTGCTGATGATGGAAGGCAACTTCATGGCCGGTTCGGCCAACATCGACGAGATCGACCCGGTCGTCGCCGATATGCCGATCCTGACCAAGACGGTTGAAAACGTCAAAGTCGACACCGTGATGAGCAACAGCTTCGGCTTCGGTGGCACTAACGCCACCCTGGTGCTGAAACGCTGGCAGGGTAAGTGAGCCCCGCAGGTTGATCACATGAAAAGCCCCGACTGGTTCGGGGCTTTTTTATGGGCGACGGGATTTGAGACCGCAACCGCATTTGCGTGAGACGAAAACGCAATATCAACGCGCACCCTCATCGCCGCGAGGTTTAGGCAGGATGGCCAGGAAGTTGTCCCTCGCCACTTTGTGGGCAACGTCCTCAGGCAATGCATCCAGGAAGACATCAAAGCGGTGCATTTCCTCACCCAGCTTGTTGAAACGCCCGACGACATCCGAACCCAGCATAAAGCGCTCCGGGAAGCGCTCCACCAGCGTTACCCACTCCGGCCGAGGCTTGCCCCCATCATCCAGCAAGTACGGCGTGAGCATGCTCCAGGACAGGTCGATATACAGGTTGGGGTAAGCCTCGAGCATACGGTTCAAGGTGGGCAGCAAAAAGTCCATTTGCACCTGGTGGCGGTGAATTTCCTTGCTGGTGCCGGCGTGAGCCCAGATAAAGCGGGTGTGCGGGTGGTTGCGCAGCGGCTCTTCCACTTCGGCGAGGTACAGCGGGTTACGCTCGCGCTTGGAGGTGATGTTGGAGTGCAGCATCACCGGCAAGTCGTTTTCCGCCGCCAGGTGATAGATGCGCGTCATGGCCTCGTTGTTGGCGCGCGGGGTATCCCCCGATGTGAGGGCGGTAAGGTCGTCGTGACGGGTAAACACTTCACCGATGCCCTGCCACAGCCCCGGGTTGAGGTCGAGCATGCGCTGGATATGGGCATCCGAATTCTTGTCATTGGGGTTGAAGCCGGACAGAAATGGATGAAAGTGCTGGCGCTGTTCAGGTGTCAGTTTATTTACCGCTGCGGCAACAATCACGTCCGTGGCGCTGTACCAATAGGCATCAGCGTCATCACCGGTGTAGTAGCGCGGGCGCTTGGGCTCGTCTTCGTGCCATTTCTTTGCGACGGGAATGCCGGAAATCATGACATGCTCGATGCGATTTTCTGCCATCGCCTTGAGCAACGTGTCCATCCCCGCCGTTTCCTGGAAGAAATCCACGTAATGCAGGTGGGCATCGCTGTAGGCATAGTCGCGAGCCTGCGCGGCAAGACTGTTGGCGGCGAGCAACAGGGCGAGACTCAAGCGGGTCCAGGGCACGGTATAACCTCGATAAGGGCGAATACCGGTAGACCTTGCGTGTCGTACCGGGGTTCAGCCGGCAAAAAAATGTGGAACACCCCCGTGCCAGCATGCTCTATAACTGCATGACCTTCCTTCTGCCACCCCGTGAGGTTTGCCATGCCTGTTACCGTCAATACGCTGAACGCCGACAACTTCCGCCACAGCGTCAATATCAATAACCACGAGCTGTTTACCGACCTGCCCAAGAGCCTGGGTGGTGACGACTCGGCGCCCTCCCCCCACGATTACTTCGACGCCGCGCTGGCATCGTGCAAGGCGCTGACCGTCAAGCTCTATGCCCAGAAAAAAGACATCCCCCTGACCGGCGTGACCGTGGAAGTCACCCACGACGCCAGCGAAGAGCAAAAGGGCAAATACAGGCTCAACGTCAAGCTGACGCTCAAGGGCGTACTCACCGACGAACAGCGCGACGAGCTGCACCGTGTGGCCGATCGCTGCCCGGTACACAAGCTGATGACCACCGCCGAGGTCACCATCGAAACCCGCCTCTCTGAAGGCGCGTTCAGCCAATAGCGGCAACCTCCCGTCGAGCGGGTTATGCTCATTACCCTACAACCCGCTCAGACTGGGACGCACCATGACCACCCTCACCGTGATCCGCCCACGCCCCGAAGATGTCGAAGGCCAGCCGATCCTGCGCCCGCTGCCCTCGCGGGAATGTCGCAGCGTCGGGCCCTTTGTGTTTTTCGACCATATGCTGCCTACCCGCTATGCACCGGGCAGCGGCATGAACATCCGCCAGCACCCGCATATCGGCCTGTCCACCCTCACCTATCTGTTCGAAGGCGCACTGCAGCACAAGGACAGCCTGGGGTCGGATCAAGTGGTAGAGGCCGGTGATGTGAGCTGGATGACTGCAGGCGGTGCAATCGCCCATGTCGAGCGCACACCCGAGGCACTCAAGGCCCACGGTTTCAGCATGCATGGCCTGCAAGTGTGGCTGGCGTCGCCCAAGGACCACGAAGCGGGGCCGGGACACTACAGCCATCACCCTGCAGCGAGCCTGCCGGTGAGTGACAACCTAGGCGTGCGGATTCGCCTGATCGCCGGCAGTGGCTTCTGCCTCAAATCACCGGTGCCGGTGCTGTCGCCTACGTTGTATGCAGATGTACACATGCAAACGGCCACGACCCTGCTGATTCCTGACGAGCACGAGGAACGCGCGGTGTATGTGCTGGAGGGTGAAGCCCAGTTGGAGGGTGAGCGGCTTGAGGTGCACAGCCTGGTGGTATTGCCGGCCGGGCAGGCAATGACCCTGTTCGCCGAGAGCGATTGCCAGTTGGTGGTGTTTGGCGGAGCACCGCTGGATGGGCCACGGCGGATCAATTGGAATTTTGTCGCGAGCGATCCGTTGAAGATCGAGCAGGCCAGGCAACGCTGGGCCGCTGGGGATTGGCCGACGGTGCCGGGTGAAACTGAAAGAATTGAGTTGCCGGTGAGATAGCTATCGGGGGCAAGCCCCCGATGACGCCGGAACAGGCGCTGAAGATTCAGCCCTTGAACACTTCATCCAGCAAGTTATGCATCGACCGGAACGCCCGTGCAGCGGTCTTGGCGTCATACATCATCTTGCCCGGCACATTGGCATCCGGGTCAGTGAAGGAATGCACCGCACCGCCGTAACTCAGCAATTGCCAATCCACGCCGGCCGCGTTCATTTCATCTTCGAACGCCGGCAGTTGCTCTTTCGGCACCAACGGGTCGGAAGCACCGTGCAGTACCAGCACTGGACCCTTGATGTTTTTCGCGTCTGCCGGGTTCGGCGTGTCGAGGGTACCGTGGAACGATACGGCAGCCTTCAATGGCGCACCGGTACGTGCCAGCTCCAGGGAGCAGCAACCGCCGAAGCAGAAACCAAAGGTGGCCAGCTTCGAGGTGTCCACTGCCGCTTCGGTCTGGCCCTGCAGCTGCTCAAGGGCAGCCTGCATGCGTTTGTTCAGCAACGGGCGATCATTCTTCAACGGCATCATTGCGGCGCCGGCTTCATCGCCATTCGACGGGCGCACGGTTTGCCCGTAGAGGTCGGCGATCAGCACCACGTAGCCCTTGGCGGCAACGCTCTTGGCGATCTCCTCGGCACCCGCACTCACCCCCATCCAGTTCGGCGCCATCAGCAGGCCGGGCAGCGGGTTCTTTTGGCTGGCATCGAACGCCAGGCGGCTTTCATAAGACTGGCCATCAATCTGATAGACCACGGAACGCACAGTGACTTGGCTCATCATTTTCTCCAGTTGAAGATCACTAGAACGGAAATAGGCTGTAGGTGCGAGCTTGCTCGCGAAGAACCTCAACGATCACGCGGGCAACCTGACACCCAGCGCCGCCCGCAGTTTTTTCGCGAGCAAGCTCGCTCCTACAAACGAAAAAACCCGCCGAAGCGGGTTTTTCTACAACGGTATCAAACCGACAGTTCAACCAACAGCTTGTTCAGTCGGCGCACGTAGGCGGCCGGGTCCTTGAGGCTGTCGCCAGCGGCCAGGGCCGCCTGGTCGAAAAGGATGTGGGACAGGTCGCCAAAGCGCTCTTCGCTCTGCTCGCCGTCGAGTTTCTCGATCAACGGGTGAGCCGGGTTGAATTCGAAGATCGGCTTGGAGTCCGGGACCTTCTGGCCGCTGGCTTCGAGGATCTGGCGCATCTGCATGCCCAGGTCCTGCTCGCCGATGGCCAGGATCGCCGGGGAATCGGTCAGACGGTGGGAAACCCGCACTTCGCTGACGGCATCGCCCAGGGACGCCTTGATCCGCTCAACCAGGCCTTCTTTGGCCTTGGCGACCTCCTCGGCTTCTTTCTTCTCTTCCTCGGAGTCCAGGTTACCCAGGTCCAGGTCGCCACGGGCCACGTCGACAAAGGATTTGCCGTCGAACTCGTTGAGGTAGCTCATCAGCCACTCATCGATACGGTCGGTCAGCAGCAGCACTTCGATGCCTTTCTTACGGAAGACTTCCAGGTGCGGGCTGTTCTTGACCTGTGCGTAGGTTTCGCCGGTGAGGTAGTAAATCTTGTCCTGGCCTTCCTTGGCACGTGCCAGGTACTCGGCCAGGGACACCACCTGCTCGCCCTCTTCACCCTGGGTGGAAGCAAAGCGCAGCAGACCGGCGATTTTTTCCTTGTTGGCAAAATCTTCCGCCGGGCCTTCTTTCATGACCTGGCCGAAGTTTTTCCAGAAACCCTTGTATTGCTCTGGCTCGTTCTTCGCCAGTTTTTCCAGCATGTCGAGTACGCGCTTGGTCAGCGCCGACTTCATGGAATCGATGATCGGGTCTTTTTGCAGGATTTCCCGCGACACGTTCAGCGACAGGTCATTGGAGTCGACCACACCCTTGATAAAGCGCAGGTACAGCGGCAGGAACGACTCCGCCTGGTCCATCACGAACACGCGCTGCACGTAGAGCTTCAGGCCTTTTGGCGCTTCACGCTGGTACAGGTCGAACGGCGCACGGGCCGGCACGTAGAGCAGCGAGCTGTATTCCAGCTTGCCTTCGACCTTGTTATGGCTCCAGCTCAGCGGGTTTTCGTAGTCGTGGCCGATATGCTTGTAGAACTCCTGGTATTCCTCGTCCTTGATCTCGGTACGCGGACGGGTCCACAGGGCACTGGCGCGGTTGACGGTTTCCCATTCCTGGGCAGGCTTCTCTTCACCTTCGGCAGCCGCTTGTTCTTTCGGCAGCTCGATCGGCAAGGCAATATGGTCGGAGTACTTCTTGATGATATTGCGCAGGCGCCAGCCGTCGGCGAACTCGTCTTCACCGGATTTGAGGTGCAGGACGATGCGGGTACCACGGTCAGCCTTGTCGATGGTGGCGATTTCAAATTCGCCCTCGCCCTTGGAAGCCCAGTGCACGCCTTCGCTGGCGTCAAGGCCGGCACGACGGCTGAACACTTCAACCTTGTCGGCCACGATGAAGGCCGAGTAGAAGCCCACACCGAACTGGCCGATCAGGTGCGAATCTTTCTTCTGGTCGCCGGACAGGTTTTTCATGAAGTCGGCGGTACCGGATTTGGCGATGGTCCCCAGGTGGGTGATCGCATCTTCACGGCTCATGCCGATACCGTTGTCTTCGAGGGTGACGGTATTGGCGTCTTTGTCGAAGCTCACACGGATTTTCAGTTCCGCGCCGCCTTCCAGCAGTTCAGGCTTGGACAGGGCTTCGAAACGTAATTTGTCGACAGCGTCAGAGGCGTTCGAGATCAATTCGCGAAGGAAGATTTCCTTGTTGGAATACAGCGAATGGATCATGAGGTGCAGCAGTTGCTTCACCTCGGTCTGGAAGCCCAGGGTTTCCTTTTGAGTTTCCACACTCATGGTCATCAAACTCCAATTGGATGGCAGTGGCCGCGCCCTGAAGGGTTGGCGGCGGGTTGTCATCAAAGTTGGGGGCTAAGAGCAGGATTTCAAGGGCGGACCACGTCCTCGATCTTGAAATGCGCACGGGCGGTGGCGATGGGCTCGGCGGCGGTGGTTTGCCAGGCGGTGATCGCCACATTCGCCACCCGTCGGCCCTGGCGCCACACCTGGCATTTGGCGTAAGTGTCGCGAAACTGGCCGGCGCGCAGGTAATCGAGGGAGAAATCGATGATTTTCGGGAGGCCCGGCGCTCCGGTAAACACCAGCAGGTGCAACGCCGCTGCCAGTTCCATGAAGCCGGCAATCACCCCGCCGTGAAGCGCCGGCAATATGGGGTTACCAATATTGTCCTTGTGGGCCGGCAGGCGAAACAGCAATTCATCCCCCAGCCGGGTGCATTCGATACCGATCAGTTTGGCGTAGGGGATCAGGTCCAGCAGCGCCTCGTAGTTGCCGCGCTGATGAGCCTGTTCCAGGCGGGTCTTGAATCGATGGGTCATGCCTGCTCTCCCTTGATCGCGCGCCCCAACCCGTGGGTGCCCTTGAGACGCTTGCCCATGCGCATGAAAGTGCCCACCACATGGGCGATGGGTTGTTGCGGATCGTCCTGGTAGGCAAAACCACGGGTAAAGATCACATCGGTGGTCACCCGGTAGCATTGGGCGAAACCATATACCGGCTTATGCGGCTCGGCGGGATGCATATAGTCGACACGCAGGCCCAGGGTCGGGCACACCTCGAACTCCGGCAGGACACACAGGGTGGCCATGCCGCAGGCAGTGTCCATCAAGGATATCAAAGCGCCACCATGGATCACGCCGGTCTGGGGGTCACCCACCAACTGCGGGGCGTAAGGCATGGCCAACGTGATGCCCTCCTCGCTGGCATGATGAACGCTGATACCCAGCACCTGACAATGGCGCAAGGCCGAGACAAAGCGCGTCGCGCGCTCTAACAAGGGATTTTCGGTCATTCGTTGCAGACTCTTATTAGTGTTGATGGGCGAAATAGACGGTGCAGGCGAAAGTTCCTTTGAGGTCGTTGTTTATATATCTGTGGAATAAAAGGAACTAATGCTGAACGGCCATGCTCGAAAGGCCAGTAGATATCTTCACTAAGGAGAAACACCCCATGCGTAAGACTTTAGCTATTTCCATGATGTTGGCCGCTGCCCTCGGTCTCGCTGCTTGCGACAAGAAATCCGAAGACAAAGCCCAAGATGCCGCAGCGCATTCTGAGCAAGCTCAAAAAGACATGGCGAAAGCTCAGGATAAAGTGAACGACGCTGCGAAAGAAAACGCCGATGCTGCCAAAGCTCAGGCTGAATCGAACGAAGCCGCCGCAAAAGAAGCAGCACCAGCTACCCCTGCCACCGGTTCCTGATACCGCTGCATGAAATAGCTTCGCTGCAATAAAAAGAAAGCCCGCTTATAGAGCGGGCTTTACTTTGCCTGTTGTTTTTAACTCAGCGCGTCACGCATTAAATCTCCTCTTTGGCGGGCTCAGGCATCGGTGTATCCGTCTGCGTATACACCATCACTTGCAGTACGTCGGAATGAAACTCCCGGCGATACAACACAAACACCACCCCGGCACTCATCAACATGAACAACCAGGGGCTGACGAACCACGCCAGCATGGTCATGCCGAAGTAATAAGAACGCAGGCCAAAGTTGAACTGGTTGGCGGCCATGGAGATCACCCGCGCCGCACGCAGGGCAAACGCCTTGCGCTCCTGCTCCGACACATGCCGTTCACCGATCATCGGTGCCGACCCGACCAGCACCGCGGCAAAGTTGTACTGGCGCATGCACCAACTGAAGGTGAAGAAGGCATACACGAAGACCAGCGCCAGGCAGAGCAGCTTGATCTCCGACATGCCCTGGGAGGCCTGCTGCACCATGGGTATGTCCGCCAGCAATGACACCGCCCGCTCGGAAGCCCCCAGCACCGTGAGAATGCCGGCGAGGATGATCAAGGTGCTGGAGGCGAAGAATGAGGCATTACGCTCCAGGTTGCCGATCACGCTGGCGTCGGCGATGCGGTTGTCACGCAGCAGCATGCGGCGCATCCAGTCCTCGCGATACAAATGCAGCACACTGGCCAGGCACGCGGTGTCTCGGGCTTTCCAGGTGGCATAACGGGTGTAGCCGCCCCAGCACAGGATGAACCAGAGGGCGGCAAGCAGGTGGATCTGATTGGCTTCGACGAACGACATGCGGGTCCTTGCAGAAAGAAGATTGAGAAACTTTTTGCGTCTGTTCGACGTTAGCGCAAAGAAAAAGACACTGCCTTGCGCTCAAAAAAAATGCCCCGTATCGATTGATACGAGGCATTTCCGTACTGCATGAAACCCGCTTGTTATGCGATGGCTTCGCTGCGCTTACCCAGCATGCGATCAATGACGACCGCCACAACCAGCGTCATCACCGACGGCACCAGCCACGCCAGGCCTTGCTCGCTCAGCGGCAGGTTCGCCAGCTGCGAAGGCATCCAGCCTGCCAGGCCTGCGCCCTTGAGCGCGTCGATGCAACCAAAGATGAACGACACCAGCATCACCGGCCCGACGATACGGCCCTGTTCCTGCCAGAAGTCTTTGCAGAAGCTCAAGGCCACCAGCACGATGCACGGCGGGTAGATCGCGGTGAGTACCGGGATCGAGAACGCAATCAGCTTGGTCAGGCCCAGGTTCGACACGAACAGCGAGAACAGCGCCAGGATCACTACCAGGGTCTTGTAGGACAGCGGCAGGATTTTGCTGAAGTACTCGGCACATGCGCAGGTCAGGCCGACGGCAGTGACCAGGCATGCCAGGGAGATCAATACAGCCAGGAACCCACTGCCCAGGGAACCGAAGGTGTGCTGAACATAAGCGTGCAGCACTGCGGCGCCATTGGCAGCGCCGGCAGCGACTTCATGGCTGCCCGACCCGAGGCGGAACAGGCTGACATACACCAGCGCCAAACCGACGCCGGCAATCAACCCGGCAATGATCGCGTAGCGGGTGATCAGCTTGGGCGATTCGACACCACGGGAACGGATCGCATTGACGATCACAATGCCAAACACCAGCGCCCCCAGGGTATCCATGGTCAGGTAGCCATTGATAAAGCCCTGGGAAAACGGTGCGGCGACGTATTCCGGGGTGGCGACACCCACCTCACCTGCCGGCAGGGCAAACGCGGCAATGCCGAGGATGGCCAGGGCGATGATCTTCAGCGGCGCCAGGAAGCGACCCACGGTGTCCAGCAGTCGGCCTGGGTACAGGGAGACAAAGAACACCACCAGGAAATACACCGAGCTGTAGAGGAACAGCGCCAGCGGGCTTTCGCCGGTCAGCGGCGCCAGGCCCACTTCAAACGACACGGTCGCGGTACGCGGGGTGGCGAACAGCGGCCCTACCGCCAGATACGCCGCCGCCGCGAGCAGGCCACCGGCGATCTTGCCGATCGGGCTGCTCAGCGCGTCCATGCCGCCACCGACCTTGGCCAGGGCGATCACGGTGACCACCGGCAGGCCAACGGCGGTGATCAGGAAGCCCAGCGCCGCCATCCAGACATGAGGCCCGGACTGCAAACCAACGATAGGCGGGAAGATGATGTTGCCGGCGCCCACGAACAGGGCGAAGGTCATGAAGCCCAACGCCAGGATGTCCTGGCTTTTCAACACTTTCATTTGAGGAAATACCACACTACTGAATCGGAATTTAGAGAGGGATTCCCTATGGATGAGGGAAATGCTGCCGGCCCTTATGGGCACCGACCGGTCTAGCGCGCAGCTTCCTTTTGGGAGGCGGACGCATAAAGAGGCGGCTAGGGTACAGAGTTAGCCTGACAAACGCACTGTTGCGGGGCGTACTGTCCGATAAGCGACATCTCGATGTCGCGTTTTCATACTTAATTTGGCAATACAAACAAAATTGTGGGAGGGGGCTTGCTCCCGATAGCGGTGCGTCAGTCCCACATCAGCTGGCTGATGCACTGCAATCGAGGGCAAGCCCCCTCCCACATTTGAATCGTCAACAATCTGCAGAATGCACAAAGGCCACCCGAAGGTGGCCTTTGCTGGTAAAGCGTCAGCTAAGCGCGAGGCTTACTTGACAGCCCAACCGGTCAGCTCGGCCAAGGCCTTGCCGATGTCTGCCAGCGAACGCACGGTTTTAACGCCTGCGTCTTGCAGTGCAGCGAATTTCTCGTCTGCAGTGCCTTTGCCGCCAGAGATGATTGCGCCAGCATGGCCCATGCGCTTGCCCGCAGGGGCAGTCACACCAGCGATGTAGGAAACAACCGGCTTGGTCACGTGTGCCTTGATGTAGGCAGCCGCTTCTTCTTCAGCCGAACCGCCGATCTCACCGATCATCACGATCGCTTCGGTCTTCGGGTCTTCCTGGAACAGCTTCAGGATATCGATGAAGTTGGAGCCCGGGATCGGGTCACCGCCGATGCCGACGCAAGTCGACTGACCGAAACCGGCGTCAGTAGTTTGCTTCACAGCTTCGTAGGTCAGGGTGCCGGAACGGGAAACGATACCGACTTTACCTGGCAAGTGAATGTGACCTGGCATGATGCCGATCTTGCATTCGCCTGGAGTGATCACGCCTGGGCAGTTAGGGCCGATCAGGACTACGCCCAGCTCGTCGCACTTAACTTTAGCGTCCAGCATGTCCAGGGTAGGAATGCCTTCGGTGATGCACACGATCAGCTTGATGCCGCCGAATGCCGCTTCCAGGATCGAGTCCTTGCAGAAAGGAGCTGGAACGTAGATCACGCTGGCGGTGGCGCCAGTGGCAGCTACAGCGTCTTTCACGGTGTTGAACACTGGCAGGCCCAGGTGCTCGGTGCCGCCTTTGCCCGGGGTTACGCCGCCAACCATCTTGGTGCCGTATTCGATGGCTTGCTGGGTGTGGAAACTACCTTGCGAACCGGTAATACCCTGGCAGATAACTTTGGTGTCTTTATTGATCAGGACGCTCATTATTTGCCCTCCGCAGCTTTGACAACTTGTTGAGCAGCGTCGGTCAGGCTGGTAGCCGCGATGATGTTCAAACCGCTTTCTGCCAGTACTTTAGCGCCCAGTTCAGCGTTGTTGCCTTCAAGGCGAACAACAACCGGGATTTTAACGCCGACTTCTTTCACTGCGCCGATGATGCCTTCGGCAATCATGTCGCAACGAACGATGCCGCCGAAGATGTTGACCAGTACTGCAGCGACGTTGGAGTCGGACAGGATGATCTTGAAGGCTTCGGTTACGCGTTCCTTGGTAGCACCACCGCCCACGTCGAGGAAGTTGGCTGGTTTGCCGCCATGCAGGTTGACGATGTCCATGGTACCCATGGCCAGGCCGGCACCGTTGACCATGCAACCGATGTTACCTTCCAGGGCTACGTAGTTCAGTTCGAACTTGGCAGCGTGCGCTTCGCGCGGATCGTCTTGCGACGGATCGTGGAAAGTCTTCAGCTTAGGCTGACGGTACATGGCGTTGGCGTCGATGTTGATCTTCGCGTCGAGGCAGTGCAGATCGCCGTCAGCCTTGATCACCAGCGGGTTCACTTCCAGCAGGGCCAGATCGTGATCCTGGAACAGTTTGGCCAGACCTACGAAGATCTTGGCGAACTGGGCAACTTGCTTGCCTTCCAGGCCCAGCTGGAAAGCCAGCTCGCGACCCTGGAATGGCTGGGCGCCAACCAGTGGGTCGATAGTGGCTTTCAGAATTTTTTCTGGGGTTTCGTGAGCGATCTTCTCGATGTCCACGCCACCTTCGGTGGAAGCCATGAACACGATGCGACGGCTCGAACGGTCAACGACAGCGCCCAGGTACAGCTCTTTAGCGATATCAGTGCACGATTCAACCAGGATCTTGGTGACTGGCTGGCCATTGGCATCAGTCTGGTAAGTCACCAGACGCTTGCCCAGCCACTGCTGTGCGAAGGCCTTGGCGTCTTCTTTGCTGCGAACCAGCTTAACGCCGCCCGCTTTACCGCGACCACCAGCGTGGACCTGGGCTTTGACAACCCACTCGGTGCCGCCGATTTTGTCGCAAGCTTCTGCTGCTGCTTCCGGGGTGTCTACTGCGTAGCCCTTGGAAACTGGCAGGCCGTATTCAGCGAACAGCTGCTTACCCTGATACTCGTGAAGATTCATGCTTTTTACCGTCTTCGTTAGGTACTGCGCATTCGGCGCTGCGCTCATTATGAGTGCCGCGCCACCTGTGACTGCTGCTTGCGCAACTTGCGGGGCTCAAGGCCCGTAAAGCTGCGCAAGACTGCGTCCAGCGGATATTCCGCGGTGAGTCTTGCGCGCAAGGCTCACGACGGGCAACTCCGCCGTGGTTTCTTATTATCTCGCTTAGCGCTTCTTCTTGTTGGCGATGTGGATGGCATGGCCATTCACTGCCAACGCGGCTTCGTGCAGCGCTTCGGACAGGGTCGGATGGGAGAAGACCATCATGCCGATGTCCTCGGCACTGGTGCCGAATTCCATACCGATCGCGCCCTGCTGAACCAGTTCTGCTGCGCCTGGGCCAATCACGTGGACGCCCAATACGCGGTCAGTCTTGGCATCAGCGATGACTTTGACAAAACCACCGGTGTCGTTGGCTGCCATGGCACGGCCAGAAGCGGCGAACGGGAAGGTGCCGACGTTAACTTCAACGCCTTCAGCTTTCAACTGCTGTTCGTTCTTGCCGACCCATGCAATTTCCGGGTGGGTGTAGATAACCGATGGGATCAGGTCGTAGTTCATCTGGGTCTTGTGACCCTTGATGCGCTCGACAACCATGATGCCTTCTTCGGAAGCCTTGTGCGCGAGCATCATGCCGCGAACCACGTCGCCAATGGCGTAGACGCCCGGAACGGTGGTAGCGCAGTGATCGTCAACGTGGATGAAGCCACGCTCGTCGATGTTCACGCCGCTGTCGGAAGCCAGCAGGTCGGTGGTCACTGGACGGCGACCAACGGCCACGATCAGCTTGTCGAAAGTGATGGTCTGTTCGCCATCCTTGTCGGTGTAGGTCACGACGACTTCTTCGCCATTAACCTTAGAGCCGGTCACGCGAGCGCCCAGCTTGATGTCCAGACCTTGTTTGGTCAGGGTTTTCAGCGCTTCCTTGGACACTGCGGTGTCGGCAGCCAGCAGGAACGTGTCCAGGGCTTCCAGCACGGTCACTTCGGAACCCAGGCGGGACCAGACCGAACCCAGTTCCAGGCCGATGACGCCAGCGCCGATCACGCCCAGGCGCTTAGGCACGGCCTGGAATTCCAGGGCGCCGGTCGAATCAACGATCACGTTCTGGTCAACCGGAGCCGGTGGAATGTCGATTGGACGCGAACCTGGGGCCAGGATCACGTTCTCGGCTTCGATGATTTCTACCGAGCCGTCCGGCTTGGTGATTTCAACTTTCTTGCCGGCCAGCAGTTTGCCGTGGCCTTGCAGGGAAGTCACGCCGTTGGCCTTGAACAAGGTCGCAACGCCGGAAGTCAGGCCTTTAACGATGTTGGCTTTACGGCCGACCATTGCTGGCACGTCCATGGTCACGCCGGCATGGTTGATGCCGTGGATCGCGAAGCCGTCCTGGGCTTCGTGGAATTTCCAGGAGCTGTCCAGCAGCGCCTTGGAAGGAATGCAACCGACGTTCAGGCAAGTACCGCCCAGTGCCAGTTTGCCTTCCTTGTCGGTGTATTTTTCAATGCAAGCAGTCGAGAGGCCCAGTTGTGCGGCCTTGATGGCGGCAACGTAGCCGCCAGGACCCGCACCAATCACTACAACGTCAAATTTCTGCGACATGAAAATAGTTCCTCTATTTAGCAGCAAGCTTTCAAGCCGCAAGCCCCAAGCCCAACTGCCTTATCCGGCAATCTGTCACTTGAGACCTGCAGCTGCTTCTATCAGATATCCAGCAGCAGACGAGCCGGGTCTTCCAGCAGGTTCTTGATGGTCACCAGGAAAGTCACGGCTTCTTTACCATCGATCAGGCGGTGATCGTAAGACAGCGCCAGGTACATCATTGGGCGGATCACGACTTGGCCGTTGATGGCCATCGGACGCTGGATGATGTTGTGCATGCCCAGGATCGCGGCTTGTGGCGGGTTAACGATCGGCGTCGACATCATCGAACCGAAGGTACCACCGTTGGTGATGGTGAAGGTACCACCGGTCATCTCGTCGATGGTCAGCTTGCCGTCACGGGCTTTCTTGCCGAAGCCGGCGATGCCGCCTTCGATTTCGGCCAGGCTCATCAGTTCGGCGTTACGCAGGACCGGAACCACCAGGCCACGGTCGCTGGACACGGCAACGCCGACGTCTGCATAACCGTGGTAAACGATGTCGCCGCCGTCGATGGAAGCGTTGACTGCCGGGAAGCGTTTCAGCGCTTCGGTGGCCGCTTTCACGAAGAACGACATGAAGCCCAGGCGCACGCCGTTGTGGGACTTCTCGAACAGATCCTTGTACTTCGAACGCAGGGCCATGACTTCGGTCATGTCGACTTCGTTGAAAGTGGTCAGCATCGCCATGTTCGACTGTGCTTCAACCAGGCGCTTGGCCACGGTGGCACGCACGCGGGTCATCGGTACACGCTTCTCGGTGCGGTCGCCGGCAGCGAACACAGGCGCAGCGGCAGCCGGGGCAGCAGCCTTGGCAGGCGCGGCAGCCGGAGCGTTTTTCTTGGCTTCAACAGCAGCGACCACATCTTCCTTGGTCACACGGCCGTCTTTGCCGGTGCCTTTGATGGAAGCCAGGTTGATGCCGTTTTCTTCGGCCAACTGGCGAGCAGCCGGTGCAGCGATTGGATCTTCGCCACCCGCAGCCGGAGCGGCAGCAGGTGCCGAGGCAGCGGCCGGTGCAGCAGCGGCAGCAGGAGCAGCGGCAGCGCTGCCCTCTTCGATCGAGCCGAGTACCTGGTTCGACAGAACGGTAGCGCCCTCTTCGGCAACGATTGCGCCCAGCACGCCGTCAGCTTCGGCCAACACTTCCAGCACGACTTTGTCGGTCTCGATGTCGACGATCAGGTCGTCACGCTTGACGGCCTCACCTGGTTTCTTGTGCCAGGTGGCAACGGTGCCATCGGCAACCGATTCCGGGAATGACGGGGCTTTGATTTCGATAGCCATTATCTGTGGGTCCTTAAAATTCGGTTTCAGTCAGCGCGAAGGCGTTAAACAGTGAAAGCATCTTGCAGCAGTTTTTCCTGCTGCTCGGCGTGCATCGACGCATAACCACACGCAGGTGCAGCGGAAGCATCACGGCCGGCGTATTCCAGGCCCAGGGCCTTGTTGTGGTTACCGATGCTGCGGCGCAGGTGATGCTGGCTGCTGTACCAAGCGCCCTGGTTCATCGGTTCTTCCTGACACCACACCACATTGGTGAGGTTGGTGTAAGGCGCGATGATCTCCATGAGGTCATCTTCCGGGAACGGGTAAAGCTGCTCGATACGCACGATGGCGATGTCTTCGCGGCCTTCGGCACGGCGTTTTTCCAGCAGGTCGTAGTAGACCTTGCCGCTGCACAGGATCAGGCGAGTGACCTTGGCCGCGTCCAGCGTATCGATCTCTGGAATCACGGTCTGGAACGAACCATCCGCCAGATCTTCCAGGGTCGAGATGGCCAATTTGTGACGCAGCAGCGATTTCGGGGTCAGCACTACCAGCGGCTTGCGCAGCGGGCGGATCACCTGGCGACGCAGCAAGTGGTAGATCTGCGCCGGGGTGGTCGGCACGCACACCTGGATGTTGTGCTCGGCGCACAGCTGCAGGTAACGCTCCAGACGGGCCGAGGAGTGCTCCGGCCCCTGACCTTCATAACCGTGTGGCAGCAGCATGGTCAGACCGCACAGACGGCCCCACTTGTGCTCGCCGCTGGTGATGAACTGGTCGATAACCACCTGGGCACCGTTGGCGAAGTCGCCGAACTGGGCTTCCCAGATCACCAGCGCCTGCGGCGTGGTGGTCGAGTAACCGTATTCGAACGCCAGTACGGCTTCTTCGGACAGGAACGAATCGTACAGGTCGAAACGCGGCTGGCCTTCGTACAGGTTCTGCAGCGGGATGTAGGTGCCCGCGTCTTTCTGGTTGTGCAGTACCGCGTGACGGTGCGAGAACGTACCACGGCCGATGTCCTGGCCGGTCATGCGGATCGGGTGACCTTCGAACGCCAGGGTCGCGTACGCCATGGTTTCGGCATAACCCCAGTTGATCGGCAGGCCGCCGGCTTGCATCTTCTGACGGTCTTCGTAGATCTTCGCAACCTGGCGCTGCACCACGAAGCCATCCGGGATTTCCAGCAGCTTGGCGGACAGTTCCTGCAGGGTCTTCAGATCGAACGAGGTGTCGTGACGCGCCGTCCAGGTGTGACCCAGGTACGGACGCCAGTCAACGAACAGCTCTTTGTTCGGCTCCTTGACCAGGCTTTTTACGACATGCAGACCATTGTCCAGCGCGTTGCGGTATTCATCGATCTTCGCCTGAACCCGTTCATCGTCAACGATACCGGCCTTGGTCAGGCTTTCGGCATACAGCTCACGGGTGGTGCGCTGCTTGGTGATCTGCTGGTACATCAACGGCTGGGTGCCGCTTGGCTCGTCGGCTTCGTTGTGACCGCGACGGCGGTAGCAAACCAGGTCGATCACCACGTCACGCTTGAACTGCATGCGGTAGTCGACAGCCAGTTGGGTCACGAACAGCACGGCTTCCGGATCATCGCCATTCACATGGAGGATCGGCGCCTGGATCATCTTGGCAACGTCGGTGGCGTACTCGGTGGAACGCGCATCCAACGGGTTGCTGATGGTGAAGCCAACCTGGTTGTTGATGACGATGTGAACGGTACCGCCGGTCTTGAAGCCGCGGGTCTGCGACATCTGGAACGTTTCCAGGACCACGCCTTGACCGGCGAATGCCGCGTCACCGTGGATGGAAATCGGCAGGACCTTTTCACCGGTAGTGTCGTTACGACGATCCTGGCGAGCACGGACCGAACCCTCGACCACTGGAGAAACGATTTCCAGGTGGGATGGGTTGAACGCCATGGCCAGGTGAACTTCACCGCCGGTGGTCATCACGTTGGACGAGAAGCCCTGGTGGTATTTAACGTCACCGGAACCCAGCTCGACCTTCTTCTTGCCTTCGAACTCGTCGAACAGCTCACGCGGGTTCTTGCCGAAGGTGTTGACCAACACGTTCAGGCGACCACGGTGGGCCATGCCGATCACGATTTCCTTGGTGCCGTAGGAACCGGAACGCTGGATCAGCTCGTCGAGCATCGGAATCAGGCTCTCGCCGCCTTCCAGGCCGAAACGCTTGGTGCCCGGGTATTTGGTACCCAGGTATTTTTCCAGGCCCTCGGCTGCGGTCACGCGCTCAAGCAGGTGGCTGCGCACGTCGGCGGACAATACCGGACGGCCACGCACGCCTTCCAGGCGATGCTGGAACCAGTGGCGTTGCTCGGAATCGGTGATGTGCGTGAACTCGGCGCCGATGGTGCGGCAATATGTCTGCTGCAACGCTTCGTGAATTTCGCGTAGGCTCGCTTCCTCTTTGCCGATGAACAGGTCGCCGGCACGGAAGGTCGTATCAAGATCGGCATTGGTCAAGCCGTAATGATTGATCGACAGGTCTGCAGGTGCAGGACGCTGCCAGAGCCCCAGCGGGTCAAGCTGGGCCGCCTGGTGGCCACGCATCCGGTAGGCCTGGATCAGTCGCAGTACTTCAACTTGCTTCTTCTCGTGCTCACTGCTCACGCTGCCGGCGGAAACCGGCTGGGCGCGGCGCTGGTTCTTTGCCAGCAGCACGAACTGATCGCGAATTGTTGCGTGCGATACATCGGTGGCAGCGTTGCCGTCTGAAGACAACGTCTGAAATTTGGTGCGCCATTCTTCTGGCACAGCGTTAGGGTCGTGCAGGTAGAGCTCATAAAGCTCTTCCACATAGGCAGCGTTACCACCTGAAAGATAGCCGCTGTTCCACATGCGCTGCATCACGCTTTCTTGCATGCTTGGTCACCCTCGATTTGGGGACACCACCGGCGAAAACACCGAGTTTGCTTGCAAAAGGCCAAGTGCAGCGACCAAAACAAGCCACTTAGGATCACGCTGATAGTTCGGGTACCAACCCGAATGCCCCTGCTTGTCTCATTTCTTCAAAATAAGAGCCGCGGCTTTGTAAGTCGCTGCTCAAGTTAAAACTACGGCGCCGGTTGAAGCCTGCGCCGTAGCATTTACGGGCACAACGGTCCTGCCTTGTTACAACGTCAGTTACACGCCGCTTTGCAGCAGCATGTTACGGATGTGACCAATGGCCTTAGTCGGGTTCAGGCCTTTGGGACATACGTTGACGCAGTTCATGATCCCGCGGCAGCGGAATACGCTGAACGGGTCATCCAGCGAAGCCAGGCGCTCGGACGTCTTGGTGTCACGGCTGTCTGCCAGGAAGCGATACGCTTGCAGCAGGGCAGCTGGGCCCAGGAACTTGTCCGGGTTCCACCAGAAGGACGGGCACGAGGTCGAGCAGCAGGCGCACAGGATGCACTCGTACAGACCGTCGAGCTTTTCACGCTCTTCTGGGGACTGCAGACGCTCGATGGCCGGAGCCGGCGTGTCGTTCTGCAGGAACGGCTTAACTTTCTCGTATTGCTTGTAGAAGATGCTCATATCGACGACCAGGTCACGGATAACCGGCAAACCTGGCAGAGGACGAACGATCAGCTTGTTGCCTTTGACAACAGCGGACAGCGGCGTGATGCACGCCAGGCCGTTTTTGCCGTTGATGTTCATGCCGTCGGAACCGCAAACACCTTCACGGCAAGAGCGACGATAGGAGAAACCCTCGTCCTGCTCTTTGATCAGTGCCAATACATCCAGCACCATCAGGTCTTTACCACCGGTATCGACCTGGAACTCCTGCATGAACGGCGCAGCGTCCTGATCAGGGTTGTAGCGATAAACACTGACTTTCAACATGGCAGCCACCCTTAGTAAGTCCGAATCTTCGGTTCAAACGTCGGAACCGTCTTCGGCGAGAAGTTCACGGCACGCTTGGTTACGCGCTTGTCACCCGGGAAGTACAGGGTGTGGCACAACCAGTTTTCGTCATCGCGATCTTCAAAGTCTTCACGAGCGTGGGCACCACGGGATTCCTTACGAACCTCGGCGGCGATCGCAGTCGCTTCAGCCACTTCCAGCAGGTTTTGCAGTTCAAGGGCTTCGATACGAGCGGTGTTGAACGCCTGGCTCTTATCGTTGATCTTGACGTTGGCGATGCGCTTGCGCAGATCGGCCAGCTGGGCAATACCCTTCTGCATGTATTCGCCGGTACGGAATACACCGAAGTAGTTCTGCATGCAGCTTTGCAGCTCGCGACGCAGGGTTGCCACGTCTTCGCCATCAGTGCGCTCGTTCAGAGCGTTCAGGCGCGACAGGGCGGCCTCGATGTTGGCGTCGGTGGCGTCATCGTATTCGATGCCGTCGGTCAGGGCTTTTTCCAGGTGCAGGCCAGCCGCGCGGCCGAATACCACCAGGTCGAGCAGCGAGTTGCCGCCCAGACGGTTGGCACCGTGTACCGATACGCAGGCCACTTCGCCTACCGCGAACAGACCGTGGATGATCTCGTCCACGCCTTCGGCGTTCTGGGTGATCGCCTGGCCATGAATGTTGGTCGGAACACCGCCCATCATGTAGTGGCAGGTTGGGACAACCGGAACCGGAGCAACAACCGGGTCAACGTGGGCAAAGGTCTTGGACAGCTCACAGATACCCGGCAGGCGGCTGTGCAGCACTTCTTCACCCAGGTGATCGAGCTTCAGCAGTACGTGGTCGCCATTCGGGCCACAGCCGTTACCGGCGATGATTTCCTTGACCATCGAACGGGCAACGACGTCACGACCCGCCAGGTCTTTCGCGTTCGGAGCATAACGCTCCATGAAACGCTCGCCGTGCTTGTTGATCAGGTAACCACCTTCACCACGGCAACCTTCGGTGACCAGTACACCGGCGCCGGCGATGCCGGTCGGGTGGAACTGCCACATTTCGATGTCCTGCACCGGCACGCCGGCACGCAGTGCCATGCCGACGCCGTCACCGGTGTTGATCAGGGCATTGGTGGTGGAAGCGTAGATACGACCTGCACCGCCGGTCGCCAGAACGGTAGCCTTGGCGCGGATGTAGGTGGTTTCACCGGTTTCGATGCAGATGGCGATCACGCCAACGAATGCACCGTCGGCGTTCTTCACCAGATCCACTGCGTAGTATTCGTTCAGGAACGTGGTGCCGGCTTTCAGGTTGCCCTGATAAAGGGTGTGCAGCAGCGCGTGACCGGTACGGTCGGACGCAGCGCAGGTACGGGCAGCCTGGCCGCCTTTACCGTAGTCCTTCGACTGGCCGCCGAATGGACGCTGGTAGATACGACCTTGTTCGGTACGGGAGAACGGCAGGCCCATGTGGTCCAGCTCGAACACCGCGGCCGGGCCTTCCTGACACATGTATTCGATAGCGTCCTGGTCACCGATGTAGTCGGAACCCTTGACGGTATCGTACATGTGCCAGCGCCAGTCATCGTTCGGGTCGGCGGACGCGATGGCGCAGGTGATGCCACCCTGGGCCGACACGGTGTGGGAGCGCGTCGGGAATACCTTGGTGATCACGGCAGTCTTGTGACCGCCCTGGGCCAGCTGCAGCGCTGCGCGCATGCCGGCACCGCCGCCACCAATGATGATGGCGTCGAAGGAAATAGTTGGAATGTTAGCCATGAATCAGATACCCCAAAGAATCTGCACACCCCAGACGAAGTAAGCGAACATCGCGACGCCGCATACTGCCTGGAAGAGGAAACGGACTGCGGTCGCGGACTTGCCCAGCGCCATCGGCGTCAGGTAGTCGGTCGCGATGGTCCACATGCCGACCCAGGCGTGAGCGCCCAGGGCTACAAGGGCCAGCAGGCTGAAGATTCGCATCGCATTGTGGGAAAACAGCCCGTGCCATTGCTCGTAGCCGATGCCCGGGTTTGCGACGAGGTATCCGATCAGGAAAATGAAATAAGCCGCGAGAACGACCGCAGACACACGCTGCGCCATCCAGTCATAGAGGCCCGAACGCGATAGGTTCGTAACGCTGGTTACCATATCCAAACTCCTGCCAGAACGATCAGCACCACGGAAATGGCGATGATGATTTTCGAGCCCAGGCGGCCGCCTTCCAGCGTCTCACCGATGCCCATGTCCATGATCAAGTGGCGCACACCGGCTACCAGGTGATACAGCAGAGCGGACAGGAGGCCCCATGCTACGAACTTGGCCAGCGGGCTGGTCAAGCATGCCTTCACCTCGGCGTATCCTTCCTCGGAACCCAGGGATTTGCTCAATGCATAAAGCATGATGCCCAAGCCCAGGAACAGGATGATGCCGGAAACACGGTGCAGGAACGACGTAACGCCGGTGATGGGGAGTTTGATGGTCCTTAGGTCTAGGTTTACAGGTCGTTGGCTATTCACGGCTTTTTTTCACACTGAAGAGCCCCTAACAATCAGGGCAAAGTTGTTGGGGAGTGCGACTGGTCAGGTAAGCACCACCCAGGGAGTGCGACCCCCAATGAAAGCAAGCCCAAAAGCCCTTGGCGGTCGGTGGCCGAGTATAGACAGTTAGGTTACTAATGACAACGCGCGCACCTCACCCTAATAGCGGATTGCGCTGGCGGGATAAAAGGCGTAAATGGCGGGCAATTTCGAGGAAAAAGTACGGTTAAAGCCTTCTGGGGCAAGACTTTAGGCAAATTGACATCTGAATTTATCTCACTATAGTGGTGCGGGCCCTGCGTGGGGGGTCTGTCTGATGATTTGAAGCATAAATAGGAGGCCACATGGCTGACAAAAAAGCGCAGTTGATCATCGAGGGCGCAGCCCCCGTCGAGCTGCCCATTTTAACCGGCACCGTTGGTCCCGATGTTATCGACGTACGGGGCCTGACGGCCACGGGCCGTTTCACTTTCGACCCAGGCTTCATGTCGACCGCCTCTTGCGAGTCGAAGATCACCTATATCGACGGCGACAATGGCATCCTGCTGCACCGGGGCTACCCGATCGAGCAACTGGCGGAAAAATCGGACTACCTGGAAACCTGCTACCTGCTGCTAAATGGCGAATTGCCAACAGCCGAGCAAAAAGCCCAGTTCGTCAGCACCGTGAAGAACCACACCATGGTTCACGAGCAGTTGAAGACCTTCTTCAACGGCTTCCGTCGCGACGCCCACCCGATGGCCGTCATGTGCGGCGTGGTCGGCGCCCTGTCGGCCTTCTATCACGACTCCCTCGACATCAATAACCCGCAGCATCGCGAAATTTCCGCGATCCGCCTGGTTGCCAAGATGCCGACCCTGGCCGCAATGGTTTACAAGTACTCCATGGGCCAACCCATGATGTACCCGCGCAACGACCTGACGTACGCGGAAAACTTCCTGCACATGATGTTCAACACCCCGTGCGAGATCAAACCGATCAGCCCGGTGCTGGCCAAGGCAATGGACCGGATCTTCATCCTCCACGCCGACCACGAGCAAAACGCCTCCACCTCCACCGTGCGCCTGGCAGGCTCTTCGGGTGCCAACCCGTTCGCCTGTATCGCCGCCGGCATCGCCGCGCTGTGGGGCCCTGCCCACGGCGGTGCGAACGAAGCCGTATTGACCATGCTCGATGAAATCGGCGATGTGTCCAACATCGACAAGTTCATTGCCAAGGCCAAGGACAAGAACGATCCGTTCAAGTTGATGGGCTTCGGTCACCGGGTCTACAAGAACCGCGACCCACGCGCCACCGTCATGAAGCAGACCTGCGACGAAGTGCTGAAGGAACTGGGCATCAACAACGATCCGCAACTCGAACTGGCCATGCGCCTGGAAGAGATCGCCCTGACCGACCCGTACTTCATCGAACGCTCGCTGTACCCGAACGTCGACTTCTACTCGGGGATCATCCTCAAGGCGATCGGCATTCCAACCAGCATGTTCACCGTGATCTTCGCCCTGGCACGGACCGTGGGCTGGATCTCCCACTGGAAAGAAATGCTCTCCAGCCCGTACAAGATTGGCCGCCCGCGCCAGCTGTACACCGGCTACGAGTCGCGTGACATTACCAAGCTGGAAGATCGCAAGTAAGCACCTTTCAGCAGCACCGAAAACGGCCTCCCTCAGTGGAGGCCGTTTTTATTTGTGTCGACTGATCTACCACCATCGGGGGCTTGCCCCCGATGAGGCCAGTAGCAGCCCCCCATAAACCCCAGGCAAAAAAATACCCCGGCCTTTCGACCGGGGCATTTCTTTATCCAGCTACAACCTTAGTGATTAACCGCCCCACTCGCCCCCAGGCCAGTCTGCGAACGCACAAACTGCGGGAAGTACAGCGCACGCTCTTTCTCTGCCGCCGCCGACTTGTCGGTGATGGAGAAGAACCAGATACCGATGAACGCAATGATCATCGAGAACAGCGCCGGGTATTCGTACGGGAAGATGGCTTTTTCATGATGCAGGATCGAGACCCAGATGGTCGGACCCAGGATCATCAGGCCAACGGCACTGATCAGGCCCAGCCAGCCGCCAATCATCGCGCCACGGGTGGTGAGGTTTTTCCAGTACATGGAAAGCAGCAGTACCGGGAAGTTACAGCTGGCGGCAATCGAGAACGCCAGGCCGACCATGAACGCGATGTTCTGGCTTTCGAACAGGATGCCCAGGCCAATCGCCAGCACTGCCAGGGCGATAGTGGTGATCTTCGATACGCGAATCTCATCCTTTTCGTTGGCCTTGCCTTTCTTGATCACGCTGGCGTACAGGTCATGGGACACCGCCGAAGCACCGGCCAGGGTCAAGCCGGCAACCACTGCCAGGATGGTGGCGAAGGCCACAGCCGAGATGAAGCCCAGGAAGATGCTGCCGCCCACCGCGTTGGCCAGGTGCACCGCCGCCATGTTGTTACCGCCCAGCAAGGCGCCTGCAGCATCCTTGAACGCCGGGTTGGTGCTGACCAGCAGGATCGCGCCGAAGCCGATGATAAAGGTCAGGATGTAGAAGTAGCCGATGAAGCCCGTGGCATACAGCACGCTCTTACGCGCTTCCTTGGCGTCACTTACAGTGAAGAAGCGCATCAGGATGTGCGGCAGGCCGGCGGTACCGAACATCAGTGCCAGGCCCAGGGAGAACGCGGAGATCGGGTCTTTCACCAGGCCGCCGGGGCTCATGATCGCTTCACCTTTAGGGTGAACCTTGATCGCCTCGGAGAACAGCATGTTGAAGTCGAAGTTGACGTGCTTCATCACCATCAGCGCCATGAATGAGGCACCGGACAGCAACAGCACCGCCTTGATGATCTGCACCCAAGTGGTCGCCAGCATGCCGCCGAACAGCACGTACATGCACATCAGGATCCCGACCAGGATCACCGCCACGTGGTAGTCGAGGCCGAACAGCAGCTGGATCAGCTTGCCCGCCCCCACCATTTGCGCGATCAGGTAGAACGCCACCACCACCAGAGAACCACAGGCCGACAGGCTGCGGATCTGGGTTTGCCCAAGGCGATAGGACGCCACGTCGGCAAAGGTGTACTTGCCCAGGTTACGCAGGCGCTCGGCGATCAGGAACAGAATGATCGGCCAGCCCACCAGGAAGCCGATCGAGTAGATCAGGCCGTCGTAGCCAGAAGTGAACACCAGCGCGGAAATACCCAGGAAGGATGCGGCCGACATGTAGTCGCCGGCAATCGCCAGGCCGTTCTGGAAACCAGTGATCTTGCCGCCGGCCGCATAGTAGTCGGCCGCCGACTTGTTGCGCTTGGACGCCCAGTAGGTAATGCACAACGTCGCGCCGACAAAGGCCACGAACATCAGGATCGCTGCGATATTCAGCGGTTGTTTGTGCACTTCACCGGTCAATGCATCCGCCGCCCAAACAGCGGGTGCAAAGACCGAAGCGCCGAATACAGCCAATAGACGACGGATCATTGCGCAGCCTCCTTGAGAATCGCATTGTTCAGGTCGTCGAATTCGCCGTTGGCGCGTCGCACATAGATGCCGGTGAGGACAAAGGCCGAGACAATCAGCCCGACACCGATGGGGATGCCCCAGGTGATGGATGAGCCGGGGCTGAGTTTGGCCCCCAGTATTTGTGGCCCGTAGGCGATCAACAGGATGAAGCCGGAGTACAGCCCTAGCATGATCGCCGAGAGAATCCAGGCGAACCTTTCCCTTTTTCTCACCAGCTCCTTGAAACGCGGGCTGTTTTGAATCGAGAGGTAAATGCTGTCGTTCATTGTTTTTATCCTCGCAGCACAGCTTTTTTATTATTGGAACGTATCCACTGTATGCGGCTGCGGAACAGGTTCCAGACGACCTTAGTATTAGACGGAGTGTAGCGAGGGATTGAGAGGGCGCAGAAACATTTGCGGGTGACGAAAATAATGTGGGAGGGGGCTTGCTCTCGATAGCGGTGAACCCGTCAGATCATTGACGACTGACACACCGCAATCGCGAGCAAGCCCCCTCCCACAGGGGTTGTATCAAGGCATTGGGGGGGTTATTTACCGGTCCACTCGGCTACGCGCTCAGGGTGCTTGGCCACCCAGTCCTTAGCCGCTGCATCAGGCTTGGCGCCTTCCTGGATAGCGAGCATGACTTCGCCGATCTCATCCTTGGAGGCCCACTGGAATTTCTTCAGGAACGCCGCGACTTCCGGCGCTTTCTTCTCCAGGCCCTTGCTGCCGATGCTGTTGACGGTTTCAGCAGCACCATAAATCCCTTTTGGATCGTCCAGGAAACGCAGTTTCCACTTGGCGAACATCCAGTGTGGCACCCAGCCGGTGACCGCAATGGATTCCTGTTTGTCTTCGGCACGGGTCAGCTCGGCGATCATCGCCGCACCCGAACTGGCTTGCAGTTTGTAGTCGAGGCCGTACTGCTTGATGGCTTCGTCGGTCTTGAGCATCACGCCTGAACCGGCGTCGATGCCGACGATCTTGTTCTTGAAGGTGGTGTCGGTCTTGAGGTCTTCGATGGACTTGGCCTTGACGTACTCCGGCACGATCAAGCCGATCTTCGCATCCTTGAAGTTGGGGCCGTAGTCGACCACCTTGTCCTTGTTCTTGGTCCAATACTCGCCATGGGTTACCGGCAGCCAGGCGGAGAGCATGGCATCGAGCTTGCCGGTGGCCACGCCCTGCCACATGATCCCGGTGGCGACCGCTTGCAGTTTGACGTCATAACCGAGCTTTTCCCTGATCACCTCTGCCGCCACATGCGTGGTGGCAACGCTGTCGGACCAACCATCTACATAACCGATGCTCAGGGTTTTGCTGTCGGCGCTGGCCAGTGTGGAGCTCATCGCAACTACCAGAGTGGCAGCTGCGCCCAAGAGTCGTCGCATCTTCATCGTACTTCCCCGAAAGTGCTGCGCCCGACGGATGTCGAGCGACGTCAACCTGTTGTTATGTGGTGCGCCGCGCCCCCTTCACGCGCATCGATCCGGCTGCTGCGACATCAGTGGAGTGCTGACACGTCGATCATCAACCTGCCACAGCCTTCGACCTGCTCTGTCAGCGACCTCATGCAAGCAAGAAACGACATCACATCGCCAGTAGGACTTTTTGTAGGACTTAACCCCACGATCCCGCCTGAACTTTGCATGTCAAAATTATGCAGCCCCACTGGGATAGCGCAAATCCGGGTAAGATGCGCGCCTTTGCTCCCCCAGATAAGCCGACCATGCCCGCCACTGCCCGCTTCCCTGCCCTGCCCTATTGCTTCGCTTTGATCCTCGGCCTGCTGGCCCTTGTCGGCTACTGGTATGGCCTCGGCCGGCCGGTGGTGCTGCCAGATGTGGCCAGTGCCAGTCACAAGCTGCAATGCGCGTCGTACACACCGTTCGACAAGGACCAATCGCCCTTCGACCAACCGTTCACACTGCGCCCCGCGCGCATGGACGCCGACCTGGCCCTGCTGGCCACCCGCTTCGAATGCATCCGCACCTACTCCATGACCGGCCTGGAAGCCTTGCCGGACTTGGCGCGCAAGCATGGGTTAAAGGTGATGGCGGGCGCCTGGGTCAGCAGCGACCCGGTCGCGACCGAAAAAGAAGTCGACCAACTGATCGCCTCGGCTAACGCCAACCCCGATGTGGTCACCTCGGTGATCGTCGGCAACGAAGCGCTGCTGCGCAAGGAAGTCACCGCCAAACAGCTGGTGACGCTGATCCATAAAGTCAAAAGCCAGATCAAGCAGCCGGTCACCTACGCCGACGTCTGGGAGTTTTGGCTGCAGCACCCGGAAATCGCTCCGGCGGTGGACTTCCTGACCATCCACCTGCTGCCCTACTGGGAAGATGACCCCTCCGGCATCGACCAGGCCCTCAAGCATGTGGGCGATGTACGCCAGACCTTTGGCAACAAATTCGCGCCCAAGGACATATTGATCGGCGAGACCGGCTGGCCCAGCGAAGGCCGCCAACGCGAAACTGCGGTGCCGAGCCGGGTCAATGAGGCCAAGTTCATGCGCGGTTTCGTGGCCATGGCCGAAGCCAATGGCTGGCACTACAACCTGATCGAAGCGTTTGACCAGCCGTGGAAGCGCGCCAGTGAAGGTGCCGTGGGTGGCTACTGGGGCCTGTTCGATGCCGACCGCCAGGACAAGGGCATCCTCGCCGGACCGGTGACCAACGTGCCGTACTGGCCGCTGTGGCTCGGGGTCGGCGGGATTATCCTGCTGGGCACGCTGGTGCTCGGTGGCCGCGTTCGCAGCACTCGTGCCGCGATGGCCCTGCCGCTGCTGGGTGCAGTGGCGGCCTGTTCCATCGGCACCTGGGCTGAACTGACCCGCGTGACTGCGCGCTTCAACGATGAATGGGCATGGGCCGGTTTGCTCGTGGCGCTGAACGTGCTGGTGCTGGCCCACGCTGCACTGGCTTTGAGTGCCCGTGAAGGCTGGCGCGAACGCCTGTTCAACTGGCTGGAACACCGTGCCGGCTGGCTGGTGGCAATCGCCGGGTTCGCGGGCGCCGTGATGATGCTGGCACTGGTGTTTGACCCACGCTACCGCAGCTTCCCGAGTGCGGCGCTGCTGCTGCCGGCGTTGGTGTACCTGGTTCGTCCGGTGACCGGGCCACGCCGGGAGATTGCCTTGCTGACCTTTATCATCGGGGCCGGCATCGCGCCACAGCTTTACCGTGAAGGTCTGCTGAACCAGCAGGCATGGGGTTGGGCATTGGTAAGCGGGTTGATGGTTGCGGCTTTGTGGCGGTGCTTGCGGATGCGCAAGGCTTAAAAGCGCCATCGGGGGCAAGCCCCCGATTGGCCTTATCAGGCGCGCCGCGACTGCCTGACCAACCGCAACCCCGCAATCACCACCGCAAACACCGCAAACGAGGTGTTGTACAACGCCAGGGCCGGCAGCCCGAACACCAGCCCCAGTACCGCCAAGCCCCATCCCGCACGGCCCGGCACGAAAAACGCCAGCACCGAGGTCACCAGCGCGGCCCAGCCCAGCACTTTGAAGTGAATCATCAAACCCAGGTTCGAACGTACCTGGCATTCCCAGCGGCTGGCCTCGTCGGCACAGATGCCGACCCACTGGCCATCTTCCATAAAGCCGTAACGCGCGCCATAACTGGCAGCCAGCCATAACGGCAGGGCAATAAGCAGCAAAATCAACGGCAAGCGGCGGGACATGGAGCACTCCGATAGGCAAAAACGGCGCTCAGCTTAATGCGCCGGCGGCCGTTAGCAAGGTGCGTACACACAATTAGTGTTCACTAATGCATGGCAAAGTGTATCGTCTCGCTACTATTACCCCGATTCCGACGTTATTTTCCGACTTTTCGTGCCGAGAGCTGGCACTTCGGTGGCAACGCGGTGGTCATAGCCTGCGAACTTCATTAAGCACGTTTCCTCTTAGGGATTAAGTCATGCTCCGTTCCTTGCGCTGTGCTGCCTTACTGGGCAGCCTTTTTTTGAGTGCGTCAGCACTGGCCGTCGATATCGACCAAGCCAGCTATGGCTACCCTTTGACCAATCCGTTCGAAGCGACCATCGCCACCACACCGCCTGACCTTCGGCCTACATTGCCGACCGATGACGAGATCAACCAGTCCGACTACACCCTGAATATGCGCCCCGAGCGCGAGTTCAGCCTGCCGGACAACTTCTGGGCAGTGAAGAAACTCACTTACCGCATCGCCAAGCAGGATCGCGCCGCGCCGCTGATCTTCCTGATCGCAGGCACCGGTGCGCGGTTTGACAGCAGCATCAACGAATACCTGAAAAAACTGTATTACCAGGCCGGCTACCACGTGGTGCAACTGTCGTCGCCCACCAGCTTCGACTTCATCGCCTCGGCTTCGCGCTTCGCCACCCCCGGCATCAGCCAGGAAGATGCCGAAGACATGTACCGCGTGATGCAGGCCGTGCGTGCCCAGAATGCCTCGCTGCCGGTGACCGACTTCTACCTCACCGGCTACAGCCTCGGCGCGCTGGATGCGGCGTTTGTCAGCAAGCTCGACGAGACCCGCCGCAGCTTCAACTTCAAGAAAGTGCTGCTGCTCAACCCGCCGGTCAACCTCTACACCTCGATCACCAACCTCGACAAGCTGGTACAGACCGAGGTCAAGGGCATCAACAACACCACCACCTTCTATGAACTGGTGTTGAACAAGCTGACCCGTTACTTCCAGCAAAAGGGCTACATCGACCTCAACGACGCCCTGCTCTACGACTTCCAGCAATCCAAGCAGCACCTGACCAACGAACAGATGGCCATGCTGATCGGCACCTCGTTCCGCTTCTCGGCGGCCGACATCGCCTTTACTTCGGACCTGATCAACCGCCGCGGCCTGATCATCCCGCCGAAGTACCCGATCAGCGAAGGCACCAGCCTCACGCCGTTCCTCAAGCGTGCACTGCAATGCGACTTCGATTGCTACCTCACCGAACAGGTAATCCCGATGTGGCGCGCCCGCTCCGACGGCGGCAGCCTGTTGCAACTGGTTGACCAGGTCAGCCTGTACGCCCTCAAGGACTACCTGCACGCCAGCCCGAAAATCGCCGTCATGCACAACGCCGACGACGTGATCCTCGGCCCGGGCGACCTCGGCTTCCTGCGCAAGACCTTCGGCGATCGCTTGACCGTCTACCCCTTGGGCGGCCACTGCGGCAACCTCAATTACCGCGTCAACGCCGACGCCATGCTGGAGTTCTTCCGTGGCTAAATATCTTCTGCTGCTTGCCGCCCTGATGTGCGCAGGCGTTGCCAATGCCGACAACAGCAAGGCTCACGCGCCTGTGGTGATGGACTCCGACGGTTTCAAGGAGCCGTTGAGCAAACTCAAGTTCAACCCAGGCCTGGACCAGCGTGAATTCGAACGCTCGTCGGTCAACGCCCTCAACGTGTATGACCCGCTCGAATCGTGGAACCGCCGCGTGTACCACTTCAACTACCGCTTTGACCAATGGGTCTTCCTGCCGGTGGTCGACGGTTACCGCTACGTCACGCCAAGCTTCCTGCGCACCGGCGTGAGCAACTTCTTCAACAACCTGGGCGACGTGCCCAACCTGTTGAACAGCCTCTTGCAACTCAAGGGCCACCGCTCCCTGGAAACCACCGGGCGCCTGCTGCTCAACACCACCGTCGGCATCGCCGGCCTGTGGGACCCGGCGACCGCCATGGGCCTGCCGCGCCAGAGCGAAGACTTCGGCCAGACCCTGGGCTTCTACGGCGTGCCCGGCGGTGCCTACCTGGTACTGCCGATCTTCGGTCCGTCGAACCTGCGCGACACCGGCGGCTTGCTGGTGGACTACACCGCCGAGTCCCAGATCAACTTCCTCAACGTCTCCGAAGTCAGCTCCAACCACCCGGAAATCTGGGCCCTGCGTGCGGTGGACAAGCGCTACCAGACCAGCTTCCGCTACGGTCAGATGAACTCGCCGTTCGAGTATGAGAAGGTGCGGTATATCTATACGGAATCACGCAAGTTGCAGATTGCCGAGTAAATAACGCCCGTAAAAAAGGCCATTCGATTGAATGGCCTTTTTTTGTGGCGGCGATTTATGCCCTGAGCGCTTTCCAGCTCTTGCCCACCACGCTGACCACTGCCAATACCACCGCCCCGGCAATAATCCCCGCCACCGCATTCAGTAACGTCGGCATCAACCACGCCAATGCACCTGTGCTCTGGCTCACACCCTCGATCCAGTGATGCACCACCGGCACGCCATGGGTAAGGATGCCACCGCCGACCCAGTCCAAAGGACTGTAGATATGGACACGACCAAACCCTCAGAATACATAGCCCGGGAACGCTTCACCGTTTGTCCACATGGACATGACCAAAATGGACATTCAGGCTCAAATTTGCCCACTTGCCCACCTTCGAGGAGTGCAGCTGTGGCGGCCCTCCTCTATAGCTCAGAAACTGTAGAGCCCTGGCTCCATCAGCTAGCCACCAAACTTTGCTGATAAATTGACATATTGATTCTGTGTAAAATAGTTGTGAAGCGCTTAATTTATTAGCGCGCTCCGGGTTTCCGAAATCTCGAAAAACCGTCGATAGTAACTGCAGCCACAAAACCAGCCACCACCCCTACGACTCCGAACAACACAACTTTAAGAATTGCTCCCCACCCTCCACTTGCCGAAACTGCTGCTTCAATAGCATGCTCAAGGGGGTGTATGCCTTCAGCTACAAATGTCCCCCCTACGAGGAACATAGCAAGTGTCCCAATCCAAGATAACGATTTCATCAAAAATGGAGCCGCCGCAACTAGAACCTGACCAATATTTTTGATCAATTTTCCCCAAGCGTCTTTAGATTTCGACCGTGCAAGAGCAAGCCCAGCGTCATCAAGGCGAACGATACCAGCGACCAGACCATAGACGCCTATCGTCATAGCCAAGGCAATAACTATCAACGTTAAAATTTGCTGATATAAGGGGGCTGACGCTACAACATTCAAGGTAATTACAATGATTTCTGCGCTCAAAATGAAATCTGTCTTTATGGCGCCTTTTATCTTGCGCCCTTCATACTCTGCAAGCTCTTGAGCGTTTTTTGGCATAAAGATATCACCATGCTCTGCGCCAACATGTTTCGTCCGTGAAAACTTATCTTTAATCGCTTCATACCCCTCATAGCAAAGATAGATTCCTCCTGCCAGCAGAAGCCATTTAACTGCTGCGGGCAGCACCGCACTTAAGACAAGTGCACTAGGAACTAGAATCACTTTGTTTTTTAGTGATCCTTTAAATACTGCCCAAACTACGGGCAGTTCGCGATCCGGCTTCATACCTGTGACTTGCTCAGCATTTACTGCCAAGTCGTCACTAAGCACACTCGCCGATTTTTTGGCAGCCACCTTGCTCATTACAGCAATATCATCTAACAGGGCCGCGATATCATCCAACAAAGCAAAAAAACTGCTGCCAGCCATTTCAATCTACCTTTGATATATTTTACATTGCGTTGACCAACAGCTTACAACCGTCAAGCCCGACGTCGCTCTCAAGGCAGGATGATACTCGAAGCGGTGTCCTACATAAACGCAGCCGGCAAAATAACTTGTCCATTAAAGTAGTAACGACGCTTACCATGCAATCCCCTTGCAAAATTCACCCCAAGCTCATGAGCTGGATTTGAGCTAGGTTTTAACTGTCCTGCACCGCAGCAGTATCAATACGCCTGTAAACATGTTGGTTTAAGTCAAATTAAAATGCAGTATCTGAATATAGACATGATCGGAGATTCACATCGCAACCGACTAGCGAATACTTGCTATCCACGGGCAATTTATATTTGAAAATTTCGTTAAACACCGACCGGCTCTCTCACCACCTTCAGGTAAACGCCATACAAGAGAAACTTCTAGCCTCGCCAGCTACAATTATGCACACACACCAATAGACTATGCTCAAGTTCCGCATCAGACACACCAAAGAGTATGCGCGGAGCATACCCTTATAATGTGCTGGACAGCTTCTATATTTCGCGTGCTAGGATTGGCAAATCGGCCAGCCTGGGTCGAGCGGTCGGCACGCAACGGTAACTCGCAGGTTCATCACCCCGCTCTTACAAGTCATTTGACATTAGTCTTTACGGACAGCCGACACCACCTAGACCATTGGAGAATGAACATGCGAGTACCTGTTTTTTCGAAAGACCTTGAATCCGGTAAAGGGGTTCTTCGTTTAGCGAGATGCCTTCAGCGCGACTGGCCTAGCATAAAACCAATTAAGCTAAGTGCCGCCCAGAATCTGATGAGCAGATGCCTTGGCTATGTGGACTTTCATGACGTTAAGGTGAGTGCAGACAGTGCAAACTCTGTATTTCCTTCTTTGGAAGACGTGCAAGCACAGAGCTGTGCGGTCATCAAAGCTGAATTGGCTAAATATTCTCAACCAGTAGAAATCAGCAGTGAAGACCTTTATGCGCGAATCTCCAAGTGGCCTTTCATGCATCTACATGCCTTCCATATACGGTCAGGCGAACCAGGTGCCAAGCTATCTGAGGAAGCACTCCTAATGTCTGAAAAAGCAGCGCTGTACTATGCCTTATCAGTCCCTAAACTTGAACTGGATGAAATCGACGTTCAGGCTATCTTTGAACGAGTGAGATCTGCTATGGGCCATGATCCGAAAGAAATGACACTGAGCTATCTTAAAGCCCCGATTGGCCAGTGCCGGAGTTCTGACGATACATCCGAAGCCTCCGTCTTTTTTACCGAATGCTTCGACTGTGGGCCTGCCAGGGTTGATCGCCTGAAGCCAAATTCGAGTGAGAGTTAAAATCCTTGTCCAACCATATTTTTGTCGCCTACGAATTCCGTAGTTTCCAAGCCACCGTTTGATGAAGCGATGATGACCTTTTTATGATTTTTATGAGGTAATTTTAGCGTGCCCTAACGGGCCGGCTGTCGTGAACCAGGCCCGGCGATACTCGCCGCTGTCCTGGCCCCGCGGGGCTTCCATCCTCACGCCTGCGACCCTCCTGGTCTGCGCGCTCCGCTTGCCGTCGGAGCCAGATCCAGGTAGTAGGCACTCTGCTCGCTGAAAGCGGAGCCCCCCCCAATTTCAGCGGCCGTTGAAGCTCTCAGTCTAAGTCGCGCTATTAGATATTTTCATTCGTCATCGCTCGGGCTGACCCTTGCCTCACGAGCCTCGATCGCCTTGATCGCAGCCACCCCTCCCCGTTTAGTAAGGTCTATGCCGATGACCATGATGTCTTCAACGTTAGGGAACCTCGGCGCGATTGCCAACCAGTGCTCTTGTAAAGCATCTACTAGCTCATTGAATCCAATCAGGCCTTTGGTGGGCGCCTCCCACTTCGCTTGCCCCCCATGGTTCACCAGTAAAAAGATGCCGCAGCTTGAGCTTACGTCGCGTAGGTAATCGCCGCAGAGCTGGTTCTCAAGCCTTTCGAAATGCGCGGGGCCGCTCCAGTTCTGAGAAAGCTTTAGTTCGACAGGTACGGGCGTGTAGGCCTGGCTGTTCTGGAATCGATAATCCGGGCGTTTATCATCGGCAAGCTGCTCTTCCTGCGGGATGACGTACCGTCCTGCTGCGCGATCTCTCAACCAATTTCCGATGAACTTACGAATGGATGTCTCCTGATTGGTGAGCAGCAAAATTTCTGCATAGCTCGAGTCGCCTTCCTCTAAATCGTGCTTCAAGTCCAGCAGACGATCGACCGCTAGATTCCAGAGTTCACGATGGGTAGAAGGCGTACTTTCCAGCGACTCATGGAATTCGATCACCTTCGCTGGCTCCCAAGGCGGAGTCTGCGAATCAGCGGTAGCTTTCTGTTGAGCGTAGAACGCGCTCCAGGGACGTAATGGTTCCGCAGGGTGGGCTTGTGCGATCTCCTGCAATGCGAGAAATGCTTCTTTCCCGGGCGTTTCCCGGATGAAAGCCAAAAACCCATCACGAGCACTTTGGGCGTCGTCCCTAAGTCCTGGGGAATAGACACCTGTTCCTGCACGTTCAATGTCTTCTGCAATACGTATATAGCTGTGCATCATCAGATACAGCGCTTTAGCATGCTCGACTGTTTTGTAGTTCTGCCGGCTGCGGCTAGCGGTGCGGCTTCCTACGATGGCAACCAAGCACAGCATGGCAAATCTGGCTTTTTCCTCGTCTGACGACAGAGAATCGATGCGAACTGCCAACGCCGGGATTGCGAGCGCCGGCTCCACTCCAATCCATAATGCGTACCAGGTCGGCGCGATTTCCAGACTGACCACTTCTGTCGCACGGTTCCTGGCTAGTTCGGCCAAGACTTCATCATCGACTGAAGAGTCCTGCACAATGCTCAGCAAGGACTGAAGCGACTCAAGGTCTTCGATGGGTTGCGACAACCTAACCATGAGCGGAACAGCTAACTCACCAAACATCCAGTCCCCGTTCCAGCGCACTCTCTGTAACACGCGACCACAACCTGATTCAGGGCGAGGTGCGTCCAGCTCGTAATTGATTTCACGCATCACGATTTCTCGCACAAGACTCGGATAAAACCCGATAAGTGCAGGAAACCACTCAGGGAAGCCGTTCAACTCAAGCAACCCGTAGCGAACCGCGTAGTCAGCGTTATCTGCAGACATTTGCGAGAAGCTGGAAGCTTCCTCATTGGCCTCAATAGCAAGCCCAATCAAACCAAAAATGACGTGATAGGGCGTCGAATTGGCGGGAGCACCCTCGGATGGAAGCGTTGGACGATAGCTTCGCCAGAAATCAATAGCGCCCACGCGAAACGCTTGAGCAACAGGCATGCCGAATTCAGTTACTAGCGACTGCCAGTTGTTACTACTCCACGTATTTGAAGAGGATGACGCATCTCGCATCTGCTCCATCAAATAAAGTTGGCTGCGGGTCATCACGCCTGGATCACGGCTGTTTATCAGGTCTACTTCAGCGGCGAGCCCTTCACGCCATTCGCGACGACGCTTTGCATCTTCTAACGTCCGTTGGGCAGCCTGCTCCTTCCACTGAGCCTGTTGTATCTCCCACGCCTGAACTTCTCGTTCCGGTGGGCTCAAGAAAGCTTCAAGCTTCTCGCAGAGCTCGTCACTCTCGTCGACTGCCTGCCTGAGTTTAATCTCCCATAAAGATGGTTTGTCATGTTGCGCGTAGATGTTGAAAGCCATGCTGAGCGCCATTAGACGATCATGCATATTCGTGAGGCCAACGACCTGGTCGCAGGCGAGACTGAAATTCTGCTTATTGAGTGACCAGAATGGCCGGAAACCAAGCAGCTGCCAGACATGAATGACGGGGTCACCGCGATGCACACGGCCGTTACGAGCCAGTTCAACGTCATACCAGAACAGCTTGTTGTCGAGCTCCGGCCACGTAGGCACAATCTCCCTGAGTTTTTCGCCGAGCTCCCGATCATCCCGCTCGTCATAAACGTGCGCTTGGGCGAGCTTGCTTAGAACCGCGAGAGAGGACTCATCAAGCGCAAATGGGTGTCTCGCTTGAAGTAGATGGAGCACAGCTAAGCCTGCAATTTCAGCAAGCCAGCTATACCTCTTCGAGACAGTGCTGAAGCCTTGCTCGGTCGCGGGGGGCTTGTCTAAAAGCTTGCCCAAACCGGTAATGAGAGCTGGCAGGTCTGCCAACGGACAATCAGCTGTCAAGGCGGAAAACTTCACAGCCAGGTTGTCCCTGCCGCTATAACGCTCCTTCTTTGCAGTTCTCTCAATCGCTTCTAAGAGCCAGGGTAGCCAACGACTGTCGAGTACAAGTCCGTCAAGCAGCTCTGCTAACCACTCCCGGTTAACCTTGGAGTTTCCTTTCAACAGCGCCACGCGCACATCGGCTAAATCCTGAGCTGTCCCGAGGTCGATCACGGCGCGGATTGCGGCCAACCGTGTATGTACGTGCTGAGCATTGAGGGCAAACTGTTTAGTCTGTGCAAGAGCACCTACTACCTCGCCCTGCAATACCATTCTCAACAGGAACCATGCAATATCATCGTCGCTGCGGTACAGCGCTAGTAATTCATTAATGTCTTCCGTGAGGTCATGGTGCGCGAACCGCTGTACGGCTGAATAGTCTGTCATCGTCCAGCAATGAGCCGGCTGCGCCAAGTGCTCGCAAGCCTTGCGAAGGACTCTACGGCGTGTAATCAGTGGAAGCTGCCCAGGATCCCCCCCCTCAAAAAACACCTCTGGAGCAACCTCTTCCAGGCGCGTACAGATACGCTCATCTAAAAGCGCGAGCCAGGGCAGAACTGGACGCATCGAAGGGTTGATTACCTGCAGTCCGTACTGGGTGCGAAAGAACAGATTCTCGATCTTGACCCGTGAAGCTGCACCGCGTATCAGCCCATGTAGCCACTCTGCTGTCAGATACTCCCGAACAGTTCGATGGTGAAAGCGAACCGTTCCATAAATGCCAGGTTCGAAAATAGGCCGACTTAGTAAGGCGGCGGCTTCAGCATCATCCCAGCCCTTCAATACTGTCCGAATTGCAATTCCTTTCCTGTGAGCGTCACCATCAGGGACGCATATCACAGATATCTGCCCCAACGTCGTTGCGGCGGCGATCAGTCGCACTCCATCACGCAATCTCTCTGGAGCGATGGGCCTGAATTCAGCGCGATTCTGGTCGCGCTCCTCGAGACGGCGATCAATGCTACTTTTCATCAACTCCAGGCGTGAGCCTATCCGCTGGTGCTGATGCCAAAAATCGACCAGCTCCAAGAAATCCAATGGCCGCGTGGTAAGCGACCAGGCTTCTCTACGCTCAACTTCAGTGCGGAACGCCTTGATGTCTTGGACGCCAGTGGCAGCTAGAAAACGATCAATCTGTTCGTTATGAATGTCGTCTAATGTAACGACGAGAAATGACGCATCTGGATTTGGTTCCGGAGCAACTGTTCGTAAGGTGTTTCCGAGCTCACCCGTTGGCTGAGGCGAAGCCTGCCGAGCCAGAGGTTCGATTTTAAAAGCTCTTTCACATATCGCTAAATCCGTGCTCGCTCGCCAAGCCGTGCTACGTCCTGTGATAACGATGTGCGCATGCGCGCCAGCTCTTCGAATGACACGACCAAGCTTTTGGATCGCGCGCTCAAAGTCTCTTGGATCCTTCAGCCGAGCCTCGTCCACTGAGTCCAAGAGCAGCCAGCCTTCGGATCCTGAATCAAGCCAACTTTCAAAAGCATCGAATAAGTCATCCTCAATCGCGTCCTCCCACCCTAGGCTTACATTTTCAATCCGTAGAAAGAAGGCGTTTTTTCCTTCACTTTGGAGCTGGCGAGTGACATTTCGAATTTCAGCCGTTTTGCCTGAGCCCGCCTCGGATAGCAGTATCACTCGCTGATGGCCGAGCAAGTCTGCCCAATGAAGATCCCCGTGCCTGCTATGTCTACCGCTCAGATCTAAATCATCGGACACATCAGCATCAACAGGGATTTTGGAAAAGGTGCGATCAAGGTCAACGAAGGCGGCCGAGTGCATTGTCATAGGGAGTCTCAAGGCAGGTCAGGAGCAGTCCAACGGGGGCTGCACAGGCTCTGCCATCCTAACCGAAATGCCACCTCCATCGGCGTAGCCTGCGAGGTTCAACTCACGTATCTCGTGAGTCTCTCCGTGATCCTCACAAATAACGCCTTCAGACATTTCCTCGATCAAGCATGGATGCGAGATATCACGTCTGATTACCTCAGTTTGGTAGGTCATTCACTTCCGACAATCGCTGAAATAGGATTGGCGACTGTCAATCTTCTCCGACGCCTTCGGGAAGCTCTTTGCACCGCCCTTCGACTCGTCTAGGAACCAGTAGCAGTGAAGCTTCGCTCTGGTGATAGCCACATACGCAAGCCTCATGACCTCTTCTCCCTGAGCCAAATCATAGGCCCTGGCTTCGCCATTCATGACGAGCTTGGCTAAGGCGTAAGCTTGGTTACGCCAGTCGGACGAGGTTAGTTGCTCACAGTCTCCCACCATGAAAACTGCGTCTGCTTCCAATCCCTTGGAGCCATGGTAAGTCATGAGTCGAATACGGTCGGGATGCTTATCTTTCCTAGCTCGCTGCTTCAGGTGGGCAAGCTGCTGACCGATATCATCCAGCGTACGTCTAGAGCGAGACAGCACCATAATCTCGTGCCCCTGCTCATAATGCTGCTCAACCATCTCTACGAGACGATCGTCATCCCTTTCCCATAGCTGAACTGGGTAATTTAAATCTTTCACGTCAGGGTGAGCCGCTTCGCCGTGCTTACCAGGAATGCCGCGAGTGTGCTTCACGATACTTTCAGCAGCATCAATAATCATCTGCTGAGACCTGAAGTTCTGTTGCAGCTTCAGATCCAGAGTTTTTGGTGACTGGAAGTATTGCTCGAATTGTTGGAAAAACTTTGGAGAGCTACCTCGCCATCCGTAAATGCTTTGCCAATCGTCGCCCACCGCCATGAGAGAGGGGAAGATCAAACCCTCAGGCGAATGGAATTTAAGACCACGAAGACGAAGTTCCCCAAGGACACCCCGCAACCAACCAATGGTGTTCGCTCCACAATCCTGAAATTCATCGACGAGGGTGACCATCTGAGCATTCAGTACAGCATCGGGCACGTCTCTGAAATTTTCTTCCGCATGCTCATTGAACATCGCGAACATCTTATTGAAGGTAAAGATCGGTGGGCTATGATCAGCCAAGAAAGTATTAAACGCCGGCCAGAAGAGGCCAAGCGCCTCAAAGAATTTCGCTTCAATATCAGTCTTTTTGAAGCTCATGCCCTTGGTGGCAGTAGGTACATCCAACCCAAGGTTTTCCAAGAACGAAGCACAACTGTGAAATGCCTGCATGATCGGTGCTGGCTTGATGTCACCTCCGACCTGATAGCTGAACTTCGGCACGCCTGAAACTCTACCTCGCAAGGTCTCAAGGGAGTTGAGCGCATCTGCGTAACTCGTGAAATAGAGAATGCGCTTTGAGAAGAATATCTGGAAAAAAATCCTCCGCATGTGCAGTGCCTGAGAGAGATTTACCTGACGTTTCCCGTCTTTGATTTTGATGGTGTCGGTCTCGTTTCCATCAAGCCCAAGCACTACGTAAGCATTCAAGTCCTGTGCATAACCATGGACATGGAATTTCTGACCGCAGAGGGTGACTGGCTCAAGCTGAGCACTGATCTCTGGCAGAGGCCAGTGACCGGCTTTCCGCCATAGAGCTTCTACAGTCTCACAGGCCTCCTTATCACGAGCTGAGCACGCCTTGATGGCGGAGATGCGTTTTGCGTTTTCTGGATCCTCAGGGTTTAGGCGAGCACCCACTCCGATGCCGTATTCAAATAGATCCAGAATCAGCTCTCGAAAACGCTTGTCAGTTTCGAAGAGGTTTTGATAGCACCGATCCATGAGACTCAGCTGTCGCACATTGAGCCGGATATCCAATACGTTTTCTGGCTCTTCGTCCTCTTCGGCTGGATTTTTACTAAGGAACTCAAAAGCCTTAGTGCCTTGAAGCTGCGGCGACCATCTGAAGAAATCGAGAATTCGAGAGTGAAATGTCCGAACGAAAGATTTGCCTTTCTCTTCGTCCATCGGGATTTCCCACTTGGTAAAGATCTTGACAACCTTGGAGATAAAGTCGAAACGAGAGTCGCGCGTAAATGTTACGACGGTAATTTTCGACTCAGGAACTTTCAGATAGTGTCGCAGCACAAGGAGCCGCAAAACCATCGTAGTGGACTTACCACTGCCGGCGCCAGCGACGATGTAGGTGGATGGACTGCGAGACAATATCATCTCCCACTGAGGATCAGTGGGCTGTTGGTGCACTGGTAGCTTGGCCTTGATGTCGTAGCGAATGCGTTGCTCAAGCTCCTCCGAAATAGGGAAGTCGAAGTGCTCAAACAGGTTTACGTCTACTCCTGGCGCAACGTCGGTAGGGCGAACACCTGGGTTCAACTCCAATACCAGCTTGCCAGCTTCATAGCCTACTTGATGACCAGCCTCATGCCCGCTGAGAAATCCGTCCTGAAGGCCTTCAGTACGGCCCTCATCGAATCCCTGCTTATAACCTTCCTTATGGCCCAGTACACGACCGGAGTCTAGGCCTTCTTGATTACCTAGCGTCTTGCCATCCTGGTGGCCAGATTCGTAGCCAGACGCACGACCAGCTGACCATGAGGTAGCGTCATGAGCATTGATTTTCTCTAGCAGCCACTGTGCAAAAGTGTGCGCTCTTTTTTGCCATGTACGATCCTTAGGTTTCAGCTGCTCATACGATGGCCCGTTTTCCGGCGAGCTCTGAGCAGCTGCTTTGTTTCCTGACTCATGTAGAGAACCCAATTGTTACTAGCCTTTTATGATTTCCTATCAACCAGGCGAGACATCGCCTGCCGCTCGGCATTTTGTCGACAGCGGTCATCGACGACGATCTTTAGGTTGATCACTCGTCAGCTAAGATACCGCTGAGGATGAAGCCACAATATGGAGAAAGGTAGCACGGCGCCATGCGCCATAGGCAGTAAAAGGCTCTATCTAGGCTGGCGGGCAGCAGAGTGAGAAAATATTTGCGAGGGCGTACGCCCTGCCCCATGACCATTGACAGGCTGCGATCTTCACCATCCCTCCAGGGCAGGACGCTCGCCCTACAACGGAAGCGCTAGCTTACGATCAATTGGGGCTTTTATAGCCAGGCGCGAACATGGAGCTCTCCACTCCGTAAAGCGCCAGAGGATCCTTGAGCCATAGTCGGTAAGCCTTGTCCGTGATGCTGTGATCAGGTGAACAATCGACATGGTACTGCTGCAGTACGTAGCCCGCCATGGCGGCGCGAACTCGTAGTTTGAGCACGCCATCAAGCATGTCGTAGTCACGCTTAACGATCTCTGTAGAGTCTTTATCGGGATGCGGGACAATAGGTAACTCAAGCATCCGATTCCACTGATCATCATGCTTAGGCGTTTCATCGTCCCCAGCTTTATCCCCCATCTGAATCTCGGCATGCCCCACTCGAGTTAGAACGAAGTCTGCAAATTTTTTACGTTTCCGATCAAACGCTCGGACGTGCCAGCGAAGACCGTCACAACCAATAGCGAACGGTACGATGGTTCGCTCTGACTGACCTGAACCAGAGGTGTAGCTGATTTTAACGACACGCTTAAGGTGTATTGCCCGGGTGATGGGCGCTAAAACTTCAACCTTCGGTTTGCTGAGCAGTGACACCGACTCGTGCGGGATGAGCGGCTTTTCATACGAATCCAGACCATAACCAAATCCCTGCGAAAGCGCAGTGAGAACTCGCTCAGATGCGTGCGCGATCAAAGGAGAGAATTTTTCGCGTATCACGTACTGCTTCGTGACCGTGTCGAGCTCCGTATTCTGTGGAGCAACATCCTTGTACTGAGCGAAATCACGGGTGGCAGCAGCGGCGCCTACGCCAAACCTATCCATGAGATCCGCACGTGAGACGGCGCCTGTGAAGTAGAGGCGGAAATCGATGTACACCAGGCGCTCCCGTTGCGCTTGGCTGTACTCGCTCAAATCAATCATGTCATCTCCATCGAATCTAAAAGTCGGTCAAGCCCGTCACGTTTCACCCAGCATAACACATGAGCAGTTGACGTCATCAAAATGATGATGATAGGCTTTGCAAATTGCTCAGATACATATTCATCACTAGCGCTACAAGGAGGCTTCTGAGCCTGCATTGGACTAGATGGTGGAAAGCCAGAAACAAAAAAGCCGATCAAGTTCGCACCTTGACCGGCTTTTGGGAAAAGACGTCTGAACAGGCTCCAGATGTCTCTCGCGCTTCGTTGAGGAAAGCTTTGCGATGGTAGTCCCTGTGGGCTCCTTTCGCAAGGGAGCGAGTTCTGTGTTTGAGCCTACCTCAGCAGGAGACATTTTATGTCCCAGATTGAGATGTTCGAAAAGCCCGACGAGGAAGGTGAGGTCATCTATCGCATGACCATCACCACCAAGACGGGGAAGGTGATTCGACGTGCGAACGGTCAGCCGTTTCGTATCGTCATTCGCCCTAAAGCAGCCAAGTGATTTGACTGCTTAACAGAGCTCGGGGCACACAAGTGCCCTGTTCTCCCATCGCTGCAATGAAGAGCCTCATGAGCCTAGATTTCTATGATATGCAACACAAGCCGATCGCGTATACCGATGACGACGAGCACTTATATGCATACTGTGGCCGTCCACTCGCCTACTTTCACGAAGGTTCGGTCTACTCCTATCCAGGCTTACATCTAGGATTTATAGCGAATGGCTACATTCGCGATAATAACGGCCACATCGTGCTACGCACACCAGAGTCAGGCGGTGGTTCAATGAAGATGTGGCTCCTACCCCCTCCACCGAAGGGCCCCAAGCAAATGCGATATCTCAAATGTCGAAGGCGTCCCAAATTTTATGCTCTGATGCGTCTCTTTCAATCAAAGATACCTGGGGATGAGTTTTTCTCTTAAGAGATGACATGCCTGCTCTCTCGGCCATGGTTAAGAACGATAGCGGTGTAAGCACCGGCTTTGAGCCAACGGATGATTCAGGCGTCCGCCCAATCAAGTAAGAGAGACAGGCAATGGAAGATCTAGCAACGAAAATCATCCCATTGGTACAGACGCTCGTTCCTGGCTTTCTGACTACCATGATCTTCTATTGGTTGGCCGATGTTAAAAAGCCCGGGCAGTTTGAGCGCACAGTTCAAGCACTGATCAGCACTGGGCTAATAACGATGCTGGTGTCAGGCATCAAGCCCGTGCTGTTTTACATCGGCGAGCATCATTTTCAGCTGGGGCAGTGGACGGTTCAAGTAGAAGGCGTTTGGGGAATAGGCTTGGCGACATCTCTAGGCCTATTGCTAGCCTTCGCTTCGAACCACGACTACCTGTACAGATTTGGCAGGTGGCTGACCTTAACGTCTCGCTCGTCGTATCCCGAGTGGATTTATGCCTTCCGCAAACGTGAAGGCAAAAGCGTGGTGCTTACCCTGCTTGATGGACGGCGATTATTCGGGTACCCGGCAGTATGGCCAACCGAGCCTAAAGATGGGCACTTCCTCATTACACAGCCGAGCTGGATGAACGAAGAGAATGAGTGGGTCGACACGCCCGGCATCGAGAGTTATTTGATTGCAAACAGCGATGTGTACCTAGTCGAATTTCTAGAGTAGGAGATCAGAAGTGAATAACGAAAATAAACCTAAGCATCACGTGCTTGAACAGCGAACTGGTAATGAGGGGATGAATGTTAATCCTCCTGCACCAGCTAACATTCGTCCCTCAGCACCACCGCCTGCGCCCCCTAAAGCGCCGAAAAAATAGAGGTCGAAATGTACGAGGAAAGAGGTATATCGCCCCAACCACGCAAACCGAGTGGCGGACATTCAAATCCACCCAAGCCATTCGCTCAGCGCCCGGCAACTCCACCTAAGGCCCCACCACCACCCACCAAAAGGTAATCCCATGACAAACCAATCTGGCGGCAGAGTTCATGTGAATGACGGTATCAGCAAACAAACAACCAGCCAAAGACCTGCCGCGCCGCCTCCACCGCCGCCACCTAAAAAACGATAGAAGATCACCTCGCAGCTTCATAGCGAGGAGCCTACGTCCTAATGGGTAGCCCGCCTGGATAATTGTATGCAGGCCCGCTCCCCTCTCAGACAACATCGCTAGCGTGCATCGAGCGCAGACATACCGTATTAGTCTTCAGATGCCTAGAATGGCTCCGCCAGCGCAATCACGCTAAAAAGGACTGGCTCATCAGGAACGTGTTTATGACGCTCAAAATTGCGTTTGCTGCCGTGCTTAAAGCGATGCGCGCGGGCAAAGGACTGACTCAAAGAAATCTCGCCGAAGTCAGCAGTCGAACATACGTCTCAAAATTGGAGCGTGCCCAGTCGAGCCCCACGTTAGAGATGATTACGGCGTTGAGTGGCCCACTCAATGTGAACCCTCTGACACTCGTGGCCGTTACTCTTTGCGCCGAGTCCGGGCAGTCCGTTAGCGCTTTGCTTCTTCGTACCCAAGAGGAACTGGCTAATCTAGCCCAAGAGGGCGTTCTCAAAAACCTGGTGATTTCGACGGGCGATGAGTTGCCGGTGCCACGTCCTTCAATTAAGCCATCAAGTAATCGCTCAGTTCCGAACTCCCAGCAAGTCGAATTCTGCTTCGCTGACTAGACGCCTCACCTTGCCGCATTGTCGTGAGCCGACGGCACACACGGCTAGGTGTCGTAGCACACCTACGGGCAGCCCCGGTAAGTCTAGTAATGCGTAATTTCGGCCTCGATCTATGGCTGAATCGCAGCTCCGGCTAGATGGTAGGAGTACGCTCGTCTAGAGTCCTCAGCTCACCCTGTTAATTAACTCGAAAGATCCCCATGACTAATCAATGGCTGCAGCACATTCTCCACCAAGTGATCGAAGTAGTGGAGCGAGCCGGCGTTCTGTTGGCAGAAGAATGCGAACGTCCGGGTGGACGGAGAGGATCAGCAGACAAAGCAGAAATCGATGTCGAGATTGAGTTTCTGCTCAGAGCCGAACTGCTGGCACTCGTGGATTGCGATTGGTGGGGCGAGGAAACAGGCCACATTCTTACTGGATATCCTTTCTGCTGGGTCGTCGACCCTAACGATGGCACCAGCGATTTTTTGAGGGGCCTTGCAGGCTCTGCCATATCAGTCGGCTTGCTCCATGACGGCAAGCCCATCCTTGGAGTGGTGCACGCCCCTGTTACGCCTTCGGGAGTTTCTGACTGCATTGCCTGGGCAAAGGGCATGGATCATCTGCTCAGAAATAACAATCGCATTGTTGTCGACCTCTCTGATCAAAAACTTTCCGAGACTGCCACCGTAATGGTTAGCGCAGCAGCTACTGGCAAGCCCGAAATCAATAACCAGTTGTGCGCGCCGGCAGAGTTTTACGCGATGCCTTCCATTGCATATCGGCTCGCTAAAGTTGCTGCGGGAGACGGGGTTTGTGGTATCTCGCTATACCCTGTTAGCGCTCATGATGTAGTGGCTGGTCATGCGCTGTTGAGTGGTGCCAAGGGGGTGCTGATTGGCGAGGATGGAACTCCAATTCAATACACAACTGAGGCCACCATGGCGAAGGTATCCGGACGTGTATTCGGTGGCGCACCAGATGCATGCAGCGAGCTCAATAAACGGGACTGGAATAGGGTGTTTGAGTAATGCTGACTGCATGCAAAAATTCAGTCAGACGGCTTATTCCTGCAGACCGGCGTTTGGCACGCCCTTCGGGCCAGCTGTCGTGAATCAAGCCAGCCATTTTCAATGGCTATCTTGCCCCTCCGGGCTTCCATCTTCGTGCCTGCGCGCTCCGCTTGCCTGACGTGACAGTCCAGTAACACATCAGTCCCAGCTGCAGCATTTGGGCAAACATGTATTTCTTCAAAAAACATCGCTTCAGGCTCAAGGTTTTCCGAAACCAACCGTTTGTGATGGATAAGTACCTTTTTTGAGCGATGGCTTTGACCCTCTCTACACATGACTTCGCACAGCGCCTGAGCGGTGCCTTGTCGCTCCCCTTCACGATTCTCGGCAACCGACAACGGCGCACATGGGAGCGGCTGATCAGCTACATCGAATCGTCAACCTGCACATCCGAATTCGATAAAGCGGCGGCCTACGCTGAGGGCTATGCACATGCATTGGCCGATAGCGGCCAGATCGATATCTCCACAGATCGGGATTTGCTGATCATTGAAACGGTGGATGCATGGCGATGCTCCCGTACGTACCCAAATACTTCGACCAACCTGAGCTACCCAGGAAAACCATGACTTCCTTTTTTAAACGCTACGCCGACGGCGGAACATCAGACCTACACATCCATATGCCGCAGCGTCTTCTGCCCACGACCGTCAGTCATTCTCCCCTCGAGGTCTTAGTCGGCCATTGGGAAAAGTATCTGGTAGACCCCTCCTCCGTGCGTGAGCAGTTTCCGTGGGCGGCGCGATTCGTTATGGGCATGCCCGTTCCATCGTGGGCGCGCGGACTGGAGTGGAACCTAGGGCAAAAGGCTCGCTTTATCTCTGCTGTGTGGTCAGGCGCGGATCTGGGGAGCTACCTCACGAATGACTGGTACCAGCCAGAGATCACTGGCAGGGCATTGGCCGAAAACAGCGAGATTCTGGTTGATGGCCAACAACGTCTGCACAGCCTGGAAGAGTATCTCCTCGACCGGTTGGCGATTCCTGATGCACAAGGGCAGCCAAGGATTTGGTCTGAGCTCGGCAATGGCGAGCGGAGGCGGTTTTTGTCGACGATCTTCAGCCATATGAGGGTTTCTTCTGGCGACGAGGCGGCACTGCGCAGGACATACGATCTTTGCGGGCTGGGCGTAGTGCCTCGGTCATTTGATCAACGAGCTGTTCGGTAACCTTTTAATCAAGGCGGTCGGGCGTATCCCTTCGGGAGCGGCTGTTTTAAACCGAGCCCCGCTACGCTAGGTCTCGGCCCTTCGGGCTTCCATCCTTACGCTCTTCGACCATCATGGTCGGCGCGCTCCGCTTGCAGAGCGATCCGACTTACCTTCTTGCTTGGACATTGACTACCGCTCCCACATACTGCTGAGCATCCGATCAAAGATGAGGCCGGGCACATGGGTTGGCTTTTTTGGAAAGACACGCGCCCTGAGTGGGTTCAGGCGGAGGAACGGGAATTCATCAAGGCTGCGAACCGCTTAAAGACGCTCCAGGTCACGCCTCGCGGTGGCATACGCATTGACCCCGAGGAGCTCAGGGATCAGATCCTTGCGGCCCGTGAGTTATACAAAGACCTGGTTAAAAAATAGCGATACCGAAAGGCCAACCAAATCGGAGCCTCAACCCGCGTAAAATAACCTCTTTGTCACCCACCCCCGCCCTGCTAACCCCTACTTGTTCGAGGGCAGGTAATTTGGCGGCGTCGCTCCGCTTGCTTTAGCTTAAAGGTGGTCGAGCGTCTCCTTATCGCCCACACCAACCAACGTAAAAAGAAGGCTCCAGTACAGCTACGGAGCAGCTTCCTCATTAATGCGCTAGACGCATACCCCTCCTGGATTGCATCCAGTCAGCATGGATCGGAGTCATTCCTAAACGGTCTGTTCGACCACATGACGTGACAACGATCCAGGTGCGGCCCGCCCCCTCAATTTAACATTTCGATATTTCTTGGAAGGCTCTAAATAATTGCTCGCTCAGCCAGACCGCATCATCTTCAGTGAACGAGTAACACATAAAGGGGAAGACCAACTCAAAACCTCCGCCCTCAATTGTGCAGGCCACGATTGACGTGGTGCCTGAAGGTGAACCTTCACAGACGTCTTCGGTCGCGTCTTCAATCCTAATCTCGCCAGAAGCCGAATACTGAAGGCCGCGTACTCCAGTCGTCCTGCGAATCTTGAACAATCCATTCAGTCGATTTTCTCCGTCGGATTGATCACTTTCCTCGTCACCATCAATTGCCAGTGCTTCTCTGAGGCATGATGAAATCTCTAGTGCTACCTCGGGAGTGACGCTGAACTTTACGATGTCTAGCTCAATCATGATTCGCGCAGTCGGAAGCAGTTCGATAGCGCATGTATACGTTTCATCAAAATCCAGTCCACGCCACGAATCAAATTCTTTAGAAACACGAAAATCAGAGAAATCTTTTGAAGTCTGGTAAATGCTCATCGAAACGCCCTAGAATTTTTGCTCTTATAACTACAAACGGATGCGTTTCGAGAAACTTGAGGTATTTTCTGGAATTATATTTAGATGGCCAAGCGGAGAGTTTTCAAGTGCTGTCACTCGGCTCAAGGGATCGCACCATCAGCCATTTTCAGTGCCTTGACTTGAGCCGACAGTCAGTCGACGGTACAGGTCGCCTAAAAGACGAGCATCCAGCAGCGCGTGATGGGGAAGTTCTGGGAGCGTCATGTTGCCAATATCATCCGCTTCGAGATGTCTAAATAGCTGGATGAGGTTTGCTGGGCGATTGGTAACGTGAGCTGGCCAACGGTGATCTACATAGGCCAGTTGGCAAAAGAAATCCCAGTCCCAATCCGGGGCGTCGGAGCAAATCTCGAGCGGGCCTTCAAGGTTGCTCAGGAAAGCGAGCAGTGAGGATTGGGCTTCGACCAAGGTTTGCCCGTGCGCCGCTAGGTTGAGCTGAGGCAGCACGTTCAGGATCACGAAATCGCTGCAGTCCCCCACTAGATATGTATCTGTGAGCTCGACGTAAAACTCGTGCCCGGCTTCGGACACGAGCGCCAAGGAAATCAGCTTCGTATCTCGGTTCAGCTGTGTGAACTCACAGTCCAAAAATAGCTTCATCTGCTCCTCCCTGTGAGTACCTGGTTCATGCATGCCGGTGTACCTTTTGCAAAACGACCAAAGCCGACTGATTTCTTTTATGACTTTAACCTATTGCCCTGACGAGTCTATGTCTGCACTCACAGCTAGGGAGGTTTGCCAGGCGCTGCGCGATTCGATCTTTGGGCGAAGCGTGACGGCTAGAGCAGGCGCTCAGGATTGGGACAGGTTTGGTGCAGATCCAATTGCGCTACTGAGCACTTGGGAGCATCGGAGTCTCGAGCTGATATCGAAGGCCCTTCGATTAGACCATAGCGTGTCCCTTTACAGCCCGCTGTCATGAAAGCCATTCTCTTTCAATCTCGCCCCTATCGGGGTTCCGTGTTCATGCCGGCGCGCTCCATCGCCCCGGTCGCTGAGACATGACGTACAACGAATAACTTTCATCGTTAAACACGCCGACTTTCGCTGGTGAGATCCGCGATGTCATAGACCTGAGTGGAGAATCGCCTTCTGTCCAGATTTCTCATGTCAGGACGGTACCAAGCGCAACCGCTGTAGTATCATTCTGGCACTACACAGCCATTCGAAAGGGATTCAGATGCAGAAGCTGTTCGAGGATATTACTTGGAGTGAATGCCTCACGGTAAAAACCGATTGGGTTGAAAACTACTTCCATCGGATCCCCGAGGCGCTTGATCTCAAAGTGCGAGCTCACGCTTTGTCTCTGAAGTTTTCTGGAAACCGCCAGGAAAGCCTAGCGCTAGCAAAGTATGTCGGGAGCAGAATCGAGCATTACGTTTTCGACCGTAAGGAGCTTGATGACTACAAAGCGAGAGACGAAAACGCTTACCCGATGGCGTCAAGCTTCTTCGCAAATACAGACCCTGTTTATGACGGGAAGTACGGCGAGCTAATCCTCTACCTTTTGGTCGAGGCCATTTTTCAAACGCCGATGGTGTGTCACAAACTTAGTCTTCTTACAAACGTTAAAGATCAAGTTAAAGGTGGTGACGGAATATTCTTTGGACAAAGGCATAATAACATCTCGATTCTAATTGGAGAATCGAAGATCTATCAGGATCTAGGCGGTGCAATCAGCAGCTCTTTAGACTCCATTGACAGGTTCAACCAAAACCACCTCCCAAGCTCGTTAGATCACGAGCTATTTATTGCACGATCCAACATCTCGAAAAACTTTACTCTCGAACAAGCAAACGCGCTATTAAAAGCATTTCGCCCCGGCACGGATGAATACCAGGCCTGCAACAAAATCTTTCCTATCCTGCTCATATACGACGATAAAAATATCGACAGCATTGAGGAGAAGGCTAGCAACAAAGAGCATGCTGAAGAGCTTGTAGCCGAGTGGATCAAAGAACATTCCGACGAAGCGGTGAACACAATAAGAACTCGCCTGCAAAACAAGTCAGAGCTACGCAAACTATTCCTTGAGTTTTTCTTAGTCCCAATGAGCAGCGTTGAGACCTTCAAGAAGACACTCTTTAAGCAAATTCACGGCATTGAATTTAAAGCTCAACTCAAAGAACCAAAGGCAGCTAGGAAGGCGAAAAAATGATTAGGGACTCAGAAAGTCTACCCCTCGAAGCCTCTAGGGATAAAGATTTCGTAGAGACTTACGACAATTTGCTGAAGCACCTATTTCTTAGCAAGCAGGCAGGGGTGACTGAGGAGATTTCAGTTTCTCCTCAAAAACTCCAGCATGCAACATGGCTCGCATCAATAATTTCACTCAGCAAATCCGAAGCATTGAAGAACCTCGCCAACTCCTTCGGAGCCCTTCTATATCTCTACGCCCCAACTAATCCTACATACCAGCGCGCTTGCTACATCCTTCAATCCAGATCTGGAAACTTGCTATCAAGCAAGCACATTCCGAATATATTTGCAGATGGCAAGTACCTAAGCAGCTTCGGCACGCTACTTGACCTAGAGCTAGGTACAACAAGGGGACGCCTGACCCATGAGTTAGCAGGCGCTGGCAAATTTGTATTCACCGACTACCAGGCAAAGCTCTGGTACGCGATCCAAAGCGGATCGAACGTTGCGATCTCGGCTCCAACTTCTGCAGGCAAGTCGTTCATCATCAGACGCTATATTGTTGAAAAACTCAGAGCTAATGCTGAGACAGCGATATTCATCGTACCTACAAAAGCGCTAATCAACCAAGTTAGCATGGACTTCAAGTCAGACCTTAAGGACGACGCTCATGTATATACCACATACCGCCCTCAGGAAGAAGACGGCAAATCTACTATCTATGTACTAACACCTGAGCGATGTAACAAGCTACTTCAAGACAAGACAACAAGAGCTCCTTCTATCATATTCATTGACGAAGTCCATAACCTCGAAGCAGAAGGTCGTGGAATGGTCTTTGAAAACTGCCTATATGGTCTGGTAGCCCGTTTCCCTCAAAGTCAATTCATCTTTGCCGGCCCTTTTATTGAGGATATCGTTACCCCTCTAAAGGAACTCTCAGGACTAGAGATCATAGACGAGACGACAGTCGCCACTCCAGTATTCCAAGTGAGAGCAGCAATTACATTCTTACCTAGAAGTTTAACAGCTGAGTATAGAATTTTTAGCCAGACCGGCAATATAATATCTGGCGACACGAATTTGACCAAAAAGCTCTTTTCCAAAGCAAAAATAAAAAAAGGCGAAGCGATTGCAACGTTCCTGCAGAATCTTAAACAGGGCGAAAGTTGTATAATTTTCGCCCCTCGAAAAACAACTGCAGAGAGTTGGGCCCTCGAACTACCTCGTTCGAATAACGCTAACGTTGAGCAATCGGAAGCTATCGGTGAACTCATCGACTTTCTACCTGAAGAAATCCACCCTGATTACTCGCTCATCAGAACCCTAAAGAACGGTGTCGCGTTCCACCACGCAGGGCTGCCTGATATCGCAAGGATTGAGATCGAAGAGTTATATTCGCAGGAGGCGATTACAAGCCTAGTATGCACCTCTACCCTTCTACAAGGTGTTAACCTACCAGCAGACAAGCTTATTGTTATCAGCCCCAAAAATGATACAACCCCGCTAACCCCGTTCGAGTTCAAAAATCTAATTGGCCGAGCCGGACGCATTAGCACTAACCTTTATGGTGAAGTCTACTGCCTAGAGGTTAAGGACGAAGAGTGGGGAGAAGCAAGGCTCACTAACGACGATAAGACGAAAATCAAACCAAACACTACTGCAATTCTACAGGAACATGCTGATACACTCATTCGACTCGCCACAGCGACGCGCAGCGAAATTGTCGAGGATTTAGAGGGTGGAAATCTTTACACGACCATTTGTTATCTGAGGCATTTGTTCGTATCAGATGAAAAGCACTTCGACCGCATACTCGACACCTCTGAGATAAGCGACGAACGACGCAAGCTGCTTGAAGGGCAGCTAGCAGCAATTAAGGATCAGCTATCCATTCCCCTTGAGCTTCTCCGCCAGAATCCTTATGTAGATCCATTACTACAAAATCAGCTTTACCTGGATATTTTGGCGGATCCATATGCTTGGATACCTACTAGCTTTCCAAACTCTAAACGCTCAACGACGCCATCCGAGGAAGTTGCATTCGAGGATCAAAGTTTCTATGAGCAGTTCGATGATATCGCTCGACGGCTCGATGCTATTTTCCACATAGAAGCTGAAGTCAACTCCAAGTGGGGTGAATATATCGGGATCGGGCCATTAGTTTATGATGCATTTCAGTGGATGTCTGGAAAGCCACACAGATACTTCATTGACAAGTTTTTAGACAAACTTTCTAAAAATCCTGAAGCTATTAATCAAGGCGATGAATCCGACAGTGGCTCAAAAAGGAGGAGCGTGGATAGAGCTGCTAGCCATGTCACCAAAAACATTAGCAGTAACATCACATTCAAGCTAGTCAAATACTTTTCGCTTTGGTCAGATATAACGAGAGCCTGCCTGCCTGAGGCTGAACATGAAGAGCACGCTTATGCTCTTAGCCTCCCTTCCATGATAGAACTTGGAAGCTACGACCCTAGGGTTTTAGAACTTATGTCACTTGGGATAAATAGAAGCATTGCGCTTAAGCTGCGGAAGGATCTCCCAAAAAATGTGGAGAATATTGAAGAATGGTTAAAAAAATATAACACCTCCCGTTTGTCACCTCTCCTTCGCAGGTATCTTGAGCGCTCAGGGCTCACAAAACAAAACAATTTATAAGCCGATGGTTTTCACATAGGAGGAGGCTTGCCAACTCCTATTTGATACATATCCCATTAAATTCTATTCTTCAACATATCGCCTTGAACGTCGTCACTCTCACCTGCGCTTGAGACAAGAACTCTGCTCACCGTTTCGAGGAACGACTCTTTCGACGCTGTAGCCTGGTCTAGCAAGTTCTGCTTATGCAACGAAACGAACAAAGCTATAGAGTAAGCCTGACAGTTGATAGATTTCTCTGGATTAAATTCAATGTCGGTAAATGCCGAATACGACAAAATTTCGTCAATCACATTCATAGGCTGCTTTTTCAGGGCATTAATATATAACCAATCATAAAAAGCCGTGCGAGGCTCGAGTTGCCAATCTGTACCGTAGAAGCTGAACCTCACCAACCTGCCTGAATTCTTTATTCTTTCATCCAGCTTTGCTTCACGTGAGGTTCGAGTGAACAAGTCCTTGAAAGGGCCGCCCCTTTCAAAAACTTTACTTCCTTGGAAGGCGCATTCCACGCTCATCGTAAAATTTTGCTTACGGGTAGTAAAAGTTAGATTGAAAGCACTCAGCGCGACTCCAAGTTTATCCTTAGACTTACTTGACACCTCTAGTATTTCCCTGACTACTGGAATCGTCTCCCTAGCAGAAGCGTGCAGCGAGTCAATCGAACGCTGCTTCTGAGCCACAGACATGCCTGGGAACCACTTGAAATCTATCGAGGTTGTCCGCGCAAGGGTCTCTGCCCCGGGCGTGGGTATGAAGACGGGTCTGGATGCCATCAGTACAACCTTACAAATGAGCGAGCAGCAAAAAATCCACCATTAGCGCTTTGAGTCAACAGGTCTCGATTTCCGCAGAGCCCAGCATGATTGTTTCGAGCGAGTTGACTTTGAAAAGCTACGCCTGTGATGAGATTCGGTTCAATTCGGTCGAAGACTAACACTTCAGCTTGAGGATCTGTAGGATCGAACGGTTTCAGCCCTTGTTGCTGGCGTGTGCCCAAGCCTTCGATTTCGTCGAACATGCCTTGGAAAGCTGCCAGCGTCCTCAGATTCTCGAGTGGCTGCTGGGCCATCTCGTTGGTAGCAGCGTTTCGTTGACAGAAACCACAGTCCTTCGTCCAGAGCACTGATGGATGTATACGCAGGACGACCCACTCCGTATTTGGAAGCTGCCGATATTTGTAGAACATATGATAGTTAGGAAACCCGATAGAAAGCGATGTGCCATCGAGGTGTCCGTCAAAGCGATTTTCATCATTAATTACTGGACGGCTCCGTAAAGTGCCATGCTCGGTTACAGCGTAGAGGCCGTGCTGGAGGATCGAGGGGAGATTGACGAGTCTGGTGAAGTGCAGGAGGAACGCAATCGTGCGTTCCTGGCTGAAAGCTTGAATTTCGGGTCTTGGCATAGCAGGCACCTGCGAGGTTGCATGGATGCGTCTAGCCTAGTTGAGCAAAACGAATATGCAGTGGCGCAACGCCATCGCCAATGTAACCAAATACTTCATTTTCTCAGCAGTCCAATGTCACGTCCGCGCGTCAGGACGGCCTCACACGCATTGACGCTGGTATGGAACGCGAGGTCTCGGTATTTTATGTCCCGCATCGCTGCCCCAGCGCTTCAACCTCAGGCTTCCTGACATTAGGCACATAAACTGAGCTCACTGCTTGCAGCACGCGCGTTCAAGCTCCGTCGCTGCTAGCTCATCGGGTCGCGCATCTGCCATGTGATGAGACTTCATGGAGTTTAATAACTTGATCTTAACTCGCAAGTTTCAAGCGGAAGCATGATCATGAATTTCCGGCCAATGCTCGATTTTGACCTCAAACGCGTCTCCCGCGAAGACTACATAACAGGCAAGGCCGCCATCAATTTCCCTCATCCCGGAAGCACCACAGGTGGGTGGCATTTCCTTTCGTATTTTGATCGGGAGTCCGGCGTGGCTAAGGTGTCGTTGGCAGGCATCCATTATCCTGACACCACAGCCTACTTTGGTGAGCTTGGCATCATCGACGTAACCGATGAGCTAGCAAAGCGTGGATGGTCTGTGGATGGCCATCGCCTGTTCATGGCAGATCACTACAGAGCCGCTGCAGACATGATCGTGAGATGGGCACTGAGCGAGTCCAACCACTGCAGCGTCGAGATTGATGATTGGTTCCCCTCTCGTGCGGAGAGACAGCGACTGCTTGAGATTCTAGATACAGCAAGGCCAAAGCTTTCCAAGGTTGGCCGATGGCAAAAAGTGGACGCGTGGCTGCGTACGCAAGCCTTCAGCTAGGCGTGGCGCCCGGCGTGCCTACAGGCGGAGCAACGAACCACCTTGGGTAGCAACTCAGAAATAGGACGCAGACCTTCACAAATTTCACACCCTGCGCTCACACTTTCGTTTATGACCGCTGCCTGTGTCCTGATAAACCTCATACTCTTCCCAGCCGCCAGGTAAGGTCACTTGAGCCTCTATCTCATTTCGCAACCCAAGCAAAGTCATCGGATCCGCACACCGAAAGACGATTGAGGGTGCCAAATGACCACCGTAGCGCACGACATAGTAGCCCCACAGCGTATCTCGGGGTTGAATGCTAGAAGGATTGTCGGAATCGGAGTCAATCCGAGTCACAAAATCGCGAATCCTCTCTACCAAGCCAATCAGACTCTCAAAACTAGACTGGCCCTGATTGCGGCGCGTAATTGAATTGAGCTTATCGAAGAAGTTTCCATCAATGGTGGGAGTGACAGGGTACCTCGCCTCATCCACAACGCTCTTTGCCAGTCCTTTCAACTGACGATATTGGCTTTCAGCTATCGGAGCCCCTAACCGTTTAGCCAAAAGCTCGTATTGATGCCCATACACCCTCAGTTCTCGCTCAACCAGCTTCTCAGGGCAATATCTATAAAGTTTCACTAGACCGCCCTTCAGGTACATCTCGACGGCATACCCCAGTAGCAGCATGGACGACCGGGCGAGCGCATGATCTTTTGTAAACACCTCAGGGGAACGAGGAACCTGATCAGTAATGATCTGCCTAACCTCGTCCTTGTTGCGCAGCCACTGCTCTCTCAATGCCTTAGCTGCAATCAACAGGCCATCGCCCTCCTTCTTCCAATTCGAGAAGCGAAATATTCCTTGGCTGTTCTGGTTCACAACCTGTGAGTTCTGAGCTTCCATCGCCTATCTCGCATGTTAGTTCCAGCAAGCCCGCGTGCAGCGAGACCAATACTCAGCTGTAATCATCTAATGGCCATATTTTTTTTGTGAGACTCGTGGATTGAATCAACGCAGTTGTAACCGGCTTTGTTGCTATCGCAATCCCTAGCTGAGGGTCGGTATCCCCCCCTCTGATAGTTCAAGCTTCGAAAAAAACACGGCAGGTGTTCATCAAAGCAGTTGCGTCATTTAGAGCTCGGTGGTGCCTGGCTGTCGGCAGTCGCCGGTAGATTTCACTGGCAGCCTGCCGACCCACGAACACCTCCAAAGGCTTCAACTCGAAGGTAGGTCTCAGATCTGCTGCCTCATAAAGGACGTCGAACCAAAACACGTCTTGAGGTGAGTCGCTGCAAAGCACCTGCCCTGAAAACAGCTGATTCATTCGTTCCGCCACGGTGTGTGGGGTATCACCTTCCTGAAGCAAATGATCCTGAGTGAGACCATGCATGTCTTGCGCATCGAACGACCAGTGCGTCCAGTACCGGACTGGCTTGATAAGCGAGCTGAAGGAGGTCTCACTCGACACGACGGCGACCTCGATAGGATAGCTATCAGGAGCTATTCCAGAGGCTTCAAAATCAATAAAAAACGAAGGCCGTTCCACCTTGTTGCTCCTGTTTGAGACTGCGATTTTCAGCGGCTACACCTACTGCTTGTGTGTTTGCGCAGCCATCGCTCGAACTAGCCGTTCTAGCTGTTAGCAGCCTGTGCAACTCGGTGAGTTTGCAGATGCTGCATCTCACGCTCCCATTCAGTCAGGAATTTATCCCAGTCTGAAGCGTACGGCCCATCAACTAACCTGGTCGATCCGATGCTTGCCTGGTAGAAACGCTCTCTCCAGGGTTGCAGAATAGTCTGCTCCAAAATGATGTTGATTCCGGAGTCATGGCGCATCAACGAGACAGAGTTACGAACCTGAATGAGGTCGAGTGGCTTATCGCTACAGGGCGTGTTGTTTCGCTCTTGGTCGTCGAGATCATCGAGGATGAGAAGGAGGTCGGATGCACTGGGATCACCAGGATGGAAGGTGGCAAGCGCCCACAGAACCCTTCGCCTAGTTCTCTCACGCTCGCGGAATAAATCGCAGGTCATTTAAGCCTCCTTTTCACAAAGCAGGGCGGTGGTTATGGCGTGCCGCCTTCGGCGGATGGCTGGCGTGAACCGAGCCGTGGCAAGCCACGTCTCGTCCCTACGGGCGTCCATCCCACACGCCTGCGCGCTCCGCTTGCCCACAGGCCAAGATCCTTAGACTCGAGCCATAGTCATCCCTTTACTTTAGACAGCCAGTATCTCAACGATGAAAAAACAAAGATGCCATATTTGGTCTGCCGAGCATTGAAACCTACAATTGCCGCGATCAATGGGCTTGAGCCTGTTCCTCCCCCTTGCATTCTGCCAGCGAGCGCATGCTTCCCTTCTGTATGCGACTAAGCTCCCAACAACCTTGTTGTCAGCGATCAATCGTGGAACGTGGCAACGATCTTCGAACCCAGCGCCCATCAATCCATGCGATCAGACGGCGTAGATCTGAGACATGTCTCCATTAGCCCAGTCTAGGAGAGCTAGCCAAAGTCCATGGGGAATAGTCGTGCGACTCTCATGTCGATTGCGATATGAGAGTATCCGCAGCAGCTCAGGATCTCGCTCAATAATGACTTCGCATACGGAGCGTAGCGCCTCAAACGGGGCGGCGCTCATGCCAATGACCGAGCTGTGCTGCAGTTTACGTACAGATAGATAGGACTCCTCGATCTTGATCGGGTGTTCGTGAGCGATCTGCAATGCCAGAACACAGAAGCGGTCGGCACCAAGCGTCGAGGCGAGGCGCTCGATGGCTTCGAGCTCATGCAGGTTGTCCCTCGTTAAGGCTATCAGATTCCGCACTCTTCCCCCGGTAGCTCCTACCACTGTTCACTAATTCACTCTCCCACGGCCCACGACTCCACCTGCTAGTCAGGCGGCATTGCCCAGCGAACCTGGATCTTGCCGCGCTGTGAAGCAAGTGGAGCAAGCGTTGCACGTACCCCACCCACCGACAGACGTGTTACTTATAAAACTTACTGAAGCGGCTCGAAAGAGTTGCTGGCTCAATGGTTTCCCAGCTTTCTGGATCCGCCGTAACGCTGAACATTAGCCAGGCCCGCCACAGGAAAAAAGCAGCGACCATACTCGCTTCAATTGTCGCAAATACAGTAGTGTTATACATGTAATTCGGATCATCTTTGCCAAAGAGCATCAGCACTGGAAATATCGATGCAAACCAGCCTGCAACGAATGTCAGACAAAAAGCTATAGCAGCCGTAAATGCCATAAAAATAGGAACTTGATATCTATAATGAGTCGCGAACATTTTTTCGCCACTCTCTTTCTGAAGTCCATATATAAAGCCGTCGTTTTCTTCTTTTTTTCTTTTGTTTTTAAAAACGCCGTACAACGTGACATTTTCGCCAGCCTCCAGCTCTTCGTAGAACTTATTCGTCAGCTGTAGTTTTGGTATCACGGCCCCATTAATACTGACATTAGCCTTATAACCTCCACTTATACGATCTGTATGCCGAACGTAATCGACTTTCCCAGAAAACTTCACGCAATCAAATTTCATTACTACCTATCCCTGCCTTCGCTTAAAAAAACGCATTCGGTTCATGCCAGAAAGCCTTCAATGATGGTTGCAGGTAGGCACGCGGAGGCCATTCAATGCACGCTCTATGGAGTGGCTCGCGTCAATGCCACCGAGCCATGTCCCACCAGCCCGCTTTCCTGATCAAACCATCGCCCCTGACGCCGTGACGCCTTGATCGACCACCGCCTGACGAACCTAACGCCACGATAATATCACTATGGTCTGTTTATCGAAACACGCTTGCCGTGGCTCTATCCTCAGTTTTGAGGATCCGACTCATGCATCTGAAAGAAGCGCTGGCAGGAGCATTGCGTGGAGCTCGTGCTCATCAGGGGTTGAATTACGAAGAGTTGGCGGGGGCGACGCACAGAACGTACGTCGGGAAGCTTGAGCAGGCCCGAGCGAATGCGACGTTGGAGAAACTGGACGAAATCGCTGACTACCTAGGCCTCGACCTTTTGACTATGGTCACTCTCGTCATTGCTGCGCAGGGTGAAGAACTCCCGTCAGAGGCCTTACAGCGTACTGCCTTGCGTGTCAGGGAATTCGAGATGTCTGGAGGGTGGCAGCTGGTGGAGGAACAATTTAGTGACGGAAAGCTCATCAGACGCTCCCAAGGAAAGCCTAAGCAGCCGCTTAATGCGGAATACATTCGAGCCTTGAAAGCGCAAGGTTTCGACAGGAAAACAATCGCTGAAAAGCTCGGCATTGCCAGAAGCACAGTCCAAAAATATTGGAATACATAAGCCTGCAGAACATCAGCAATCCTGCAATCTAAGCAAATCGCGGTTTATGGCGCGCCCTATCGGGTCGGCTGTCGTAAACCATGCCATGGCTGACGCCAACTCATGGCCCTCTGGGCTTCCATCCTCGCGCCTCCGGCCTTACTGGCCTGCGCGCTCCGCTTGCTCTCGTAATTTCCATCGACGGAAGAAAATCCAGGGATATCTTCAGCATTGCGCAATAGAGTGTAGTCATCCTGTCTGTCCATATTTCTGTTGGAAGGTGCAGTCGCGGGGTGGACAATAGGGTTTTGGTCACTTGATAGATGGCCATTGAGGAAGGAACCTTGGGGATCTAAGAGAAATGAGGGCCGAATCTGTGCGAGTATTTCGTAAATGAAGCATGTGAGACTAATACGACATGGAGAAAGCGCTGCGAACGCGGGCGAAGCCACTTTAGATCACGCGACCATTACTCTCACCCCGAGAGGAGTTGAGCAAGCGCAGCTGGTGGCATTGTCGTTCAAACATGCTCCGGCTCTAATCGTTGCCTCGCCTTTCACCCGAGCGCATTCAACCGCTATGGCGACCGCAGCGGTGTTTCCTCATATCCCTTTTGAAACCTGGCCCATACACGAATTCACTTATCTCGAACCTGCGCGTTGCGCTAATACAACCGTCGCTCAAAGACGAGAATGGGTTGAGGCGTATTGGGCCAAGGCAGATCCTGGTTTCACGGATGGTGAGGGCGCTGAGTCATTTCTAGATTTCATAGCAAGAGCTCAGTCTTTCTTGGAGTGTCTTGCAGAGCATCCCGCCCAGGACATTGTTGCGTACTCTCATGGCCAGTTCATTAACGCTGTAGCCTGGCTGATTGAGCGCAAACCGCTCGGCATTGACGGCGGAGCTATGGTGGACTGGCGTGAGTATGAGATCGCGAACCACGTGCCCAACTGTGGTGGTTACCTGCTATCGAAAGATCCCGACGAAGCCGGATGGAGAGTAAGCCGGTCAGCCGCCGAGGAGCCACAATTGGATGCCGCTTCGCGGGTGCCGGGCAGAGCCTATCAAGTCGTTCGTGATCCTGAGCGCCTGCTCATTGAAGAACGCGCTCAGGCCCTCTCAGCGGCAGGCTATCCAACGCCAGCTACTGATACGGCTATGTACGCCGAGGAAAGGCTGAAACAGGCCAGAGCGGCAGCGCATTCATCCCAGGTAGGTAGCATTAGCAAAAGCACTGCGGGTGAACTTTCAGCAAGAGAGGTATGCCAGGTATTGCGAGAGGTCACCTTCGAGCGGCGGACGATGACCAAGGTAAGCCATGCTTCTTGGGGTGAAATTTCTGCGAGTCATTTTTTGGTCAACGTAGACGGTTGGCAGATATCTATTTCCACCGACTGTGGCACGCTCGACCACTGCGAAGCGTGCATCAGCCGTGATGGACGGCGCTGGTCATTTGACTCGGGAGATCGATTTGGCACTGACCCTATTGCGTTGCTCAGCACTTGGGAACATCAGACGCTTGAACGTCTCCTAAAGACGCTCTAGGGAGCCAAGGTCGAGCGGGACTCTACGAGCGCGGCTGTCGTGAACCAAGCCTCGCCGTTGCCGAGTCTTGGCCCTGTGGGCCTCCATCCTCCCGCCTACGCGCTCCGCTTGCTAGTGGCCCCACGTCACCCCTACACAAGATTTGTGGCCCAATAGCCTCGTCGTACTCAGACGTGCTGCTTGGATGGAAGTGAGTTGTGCATACCAGCCCTAGCCCCCGCAGCCCAATATGGACAGTTCTAGAGGCGGGGGCGATAAACGTGAAAACGGAGCATCCCTATCGAAACGTTCTTTTCCTTGCTCAGCGGCGAAAGAGACGGTCTAGAACCAGCAGCGCTACTGCACCAATCGCGATTGCAGCAACCGGTTTCTCTTTGACGAACGTAGATACGCTGTCCAGCGCATCGCCATAGGTTTGGGTCAGCTGACCAGCAGCTTGACGTCCAGCACCTTCAGCTTCCAGCTTCGAATTACCAAACAGTTTTCCGACTGCGCTCTGCGCTTTGCCGGCAACCTTTTCTACAACGCCTTCAACTTGTTCGCTCTTCATGATTCACCAAACCTTCGTGTGTGATTGAGTAACCCAGAAAAACCTGGGCTTGAAGCAAACTGCACAGAGTTAGGGGAACGGGCGTAATGATTAGTTCAAAGTTGTTGAGCCTAAGGATTTGTCCGCAAGACACCTCACCATTCTTGTGCTGCGCTATGCTGAGCGGCCCTAAAGGAGATCACGCCAATGCCAAAGGAATACTCGTTGTCAGATGTGCTGGAAAGGATGTACGACAACCAGCTCTCTCTCGAAGCTGCACTCATGGAATTGACCCTCCATGTGGAGGCTCACGGACATGCGGATGTAGGAAACAACGTCCGTGGCGCCCTTGAAACCATTGGCGAAAACGCCGGACATATCAAGCAAGGTCTAGCCCGGCTCAAAAAACTCCCATGAGGCAGCCGCTTTTTGATTTTGATCTCAAATATCCGCGATCCTAGCCTAGATGATGAGAGCTATCTCTCAGGCCTACCAATCCTCCTTTCTCGGAAGTGCTCTGTAGACAAGGTCGTTTTTTAACCCTCTACTCAAGTTTTGAATTTCGCCTCCGTTTAAATAGTCATGCGACTTATTTTCTCAGGAATATCGAAACCATGAGTTCAAAACTCCCCCCAAACAGATTCTTCACCTTCAAGGATGGTTCGCCCGAGAGTGAGTTGGACGAAGTTAGGCTCGCCATCTTCACTCGGCCCGGCATTGCCGAGGGTGAAGTCGTAGACGATGACAACAGCTACGCAGTTCTCCTGGATACAGAATCCAATGGCGTAATTTCTATCAAAATCGATGAGTCGCGCTTTAGGTTCACGCCTAAGCAGGCGACGGCGCTAGCCTCAGCACTCACTGAATTATCGAGAGCTGAAGGATGACTTTCCGCCTTCCCTTTGGAGACGCGGCGATGTGAAACAGAAGCTCTTCATCATGGATGGGGGAGCTTTCGAAAAAATATTCCGATCGGGCTCAAGGTTTCTCAAAACTAACCGTTTTTCATATCTATGACATCTAGAGAAACCGGTTTTGAACCTACCAACGATCGTATTTGCACGCTCCCTGAAAGGCGCCGTGCCGTTTGCCAAGACCATCCAGGGTCATCGTCAACGCAGGGCGTGGGAGCGCTTGGTCAGCTACATCGCGTCCTCTGACTCCCCTTCCGACTTTGACAGAGCTGCAGCCTTCGCTGAGGGCTATGCGCAAGCGCTGGTCGACGGTGGGCAAATGGAAATCTCAACAGAGCGTGACTTACTGATCATCTCAATCGTTGATGAGTGGCGGCGTCAGAAAAAGGTCGAGCGCCTACTTATTTACCGGAATACCTGGGCCTAACTGGCAGCGGGTCAGATCGAGTAGATCTCCAACAATCTGGCTGACCCTCCTTACACTGGCATAAATCTGATTACTGACTTTGGCTCCACGAGTACCGATCTCAGTGGATCGTCTCATGCTGTCAGATCCCAGCAAAATCGCTCCTAGTGGCGTTCGTAGATCATGGCCTAGGATGCCTAGAAAGATATTTCGCGAAGCTTCCACTGCTCTTGAATAGCTGGCAATTGATTCGGCAAGCGCCTGATCAACGGCTTCGTGGAAACGGTTCATGTCCTCAAAATTTAGGGAGATGCCGGTTTTGAACTCCGCCAGCCATTGATTGAGGACGCTCGTTCTTAGCGCTCGGTACTCTGAGACCATCTGATCAATGGTGAAACCTGCCATTAGCCTAGTGACTGCATGAGTCTCAGCAGGGGGTTCTCCAGGGCCGGACGGCCCCTTACCATGGGACTTGGCCACCCGCTCTGTCATCGTCTGCTTCGTGCGCAGGTCAAGCGCAATCGCATGGAGCACCTGGCCGGCATGATCTCGCAACGCTTCTCTGTCTAGTGCGATTCCAGGCGTCTTAATGGTACGAGCGAAGTCTTCCCATCCTTGAAGAATCGGCTCTATATTTTTAACGATGAAATCAGATAAGCGCATGCAGGTGATCCAAAAAAGGATTTATCAGAAACCGCAGCAAGGTAATACGACATGCGCGAGCGGAGCCGCAATTGTAGGGGGTGGCGCAGAGATATCAAATGGCAATGTCGTCGATACCAAAGCTAGCATTCCTACATGTCCATGATGCTCTCTGCAGGCGAGCAACCATTGTGTGGGCCAGATAACTAGGCCTAACGGAAGGGGCGATGAATGCTCAAGTTCACTGCCGCTGGATACCTAATGCAAATTAGACAAAGGCTTCCAAGGCAGAGAACATATGAGCAGCATCGCTGCCTGAGGAGCTTCAGCAGAATGGTAATTTAGCGAGCAATCATCCCCGCCGCTTGTTCGGTGGCCTCGGTAGTGCGAGTTGCTAGCTTGCGAACCTCATCGGCAACGACCGCGAAGCCACGACCTGCCTCGCCCGCGCGCGCGGCCTCAATCGCCGCGTTCAGTGCCAAGAGATTTGTCTGGCTCGCAATGCTCTGAATCGTCCCAACGATCTGCGACAATTGAGAGATGTTTTCCTCAAGCGTCCGCTGATGCTTGACCTCTGCCTGTCGTAATGCCTCCTGCTCATGCTGCAAATGGACATCCACAAGGGCACCTACTACCCGAAGAGGTGCGCCGGAGGAGTCGCGCCGAGTCTGACCTCTAGCTCTGAACCACCGATACTCGCCGCTCTTCATCTTCAAGCGATACTCGATATCAAAGGGCGTTTTACCAGAACGGTCGCTCAGGTGAGCACCAAAGGCGTTGAGGCTTTGCTCCTTATCATCTGGATGTAGCCTTGACGCCCAGCTATCCAAAACATCTGGGAACTCCTCGGCACTTTCAAATCCGAGCAGTCGCCGGAATTGAGGAGACCACCAGAAAGGGTTCTTTGGATTTACCGGGTCTCCCGAAATAACTTCCATATCCCACAACCCGTCCGAGAGCATCTCCCTGGCCAGCTCAAATCTGGTGATGATTACGTCGTGCTCCTGGTCGCGCTCAAGCTGGTCATGTATATCACGCAGAGAACCAGCTACGCGTATAGGCATCCCGCGATCATCCCGTAGAGTTTCTCCTTGGGCGTAGAACCAACGGTATGAGCCGTCCTTCATCGCTAGCCGATTTTTCACCTTATAAGGTGTTTGCCCGGACTTATCGTTTAGATGGCGGGCAAAAGCATCAAGAGTGGCTTGCTTGTCTTGCGGATGCAGACGATCAGCCCAACTGGCTAAAACATTTGGGAAGTCGCGCTCGTCTCTGAACCCCAGGAGGTTTCGTAGTTGCTGAGACCACCAAAAACGATTTTTAGGATTCACAGGGTCGCCAGCGACGACCTCCATATCCCAAAGCCCCTCGCTGGAAGCTCGGTTCACAAGATCAAACCTGACTTCGTGGGCATGCGCGGACAACGCAGCTTCGCGAAGCAGCTCACGGGCTGCTTCCAATTCCTGCTCAAGCTCATGTATACGGGTCTGGGAGTCGCGATCAAGGGAGTCAAAAGCCTTCCAGGCATCAAGCACAGCAGCGCGTTCAGCGCACCCCTCTACTTGTGGCGGTACCCGGCCGGTGATTGCAGCAACCAATTGTTGAATAGCGCGACGATCACGGCGCATTTTGAAGAAATTAGTCATGAAGATTGGACTCATAAATGTTACGGGCCCTATCCGTGGCACCTTGCCATCTATATCGTCATGAATAAAAAAAACTGTACACGATTTTAAATTTGTACATGTTTCTCTCACGATTATTTTTGAGCTCGACGAAAACCTTCGACTGATCCCTTCACTAAAGTGAGTAAGCAGCGGGGTATAGAGCGCCAATATTAATTACAGGAAGGTCGAAACGCGCTCACTGGCCGCAAGGGAAGCGCGCAGGCCGGCACAGCCGAAGCCGTGAAGGATGGACGCCCGAAGGGTCGAGATACGGCGGGACGCGGAGGCTTGGTTCACGACAGTCTGTCCGCGAACAGCGGATCGCCGACCGAGGTACGTCAGTAAGATCTTGCAGCTCGACTCTACAGCACCAGCGCCGTGAGCCGAAACTGCGCAAAACAAACGCCCTCCTACATGAATGCCAAAAGCGCCAGACCTCTCACAAGTTCTACTATCTATTCAGCCCAGCTTTTGTTTCGCACGTTGCTCATTCCTCGTATCGGAGCCACAAATACGTCCGACCAGAGATCGCCTGTGCGACTTTGCAAACGCGTGCTTGTAAGTCTTCATCGCTAGTGTTGTAGAGAGCACAGAAGTCTTTGGCTACAACGTTAGCAAGGGAAATATCGGGCGGCTCGGTACGAATAAAGCCGAGGTAAGATGCCCTCACGCCCATCAACTCATAGCCATGCGCCTCGGATAAATGACGCGCAACTGCAAAGTTTTCGCAGGATCCAAGTCGGAGGTAAAATAGCCATTCGGAAACACAGCAAGTGCCTGGCAAGACTGTTGAAATGGAACAAGGAGAGCTGAAATAGGCTGATCTAGAAGAGATGGGGTTATTCTGATAAGCAATTCATTCGTGCAGAGCCTGCTCATCAAGGGTCAAACCATAAGCGCAAGCATCTGCGATAGAAGTGGCTGCAATCAGGTTCATGAAATTTCGAAAGCGGATTGCCAACTCCGCTTTCGTAGTCGCATAGCCTATGTATTCACCATTCTCGAAGCACTCTAGAGACAAGCCCGCTTTGTCCTGCTCCGCTGCAACGGCTCTATATCAAGCACGAACGACCAATGCATTGGTCAAGGCTACGTCGCAGCGCCCTCCGACTTCTGCTCCATTTGCCCATCCTTGGGATTATTTGTCGCGGCAGCTACGTGTTTTTTCAATGGGAACACTCCGCAGACCACTACAAAGAAAAGAGGTACGAATAGCAAAGCCAACACCGTACCAGATAGCATTCCGCCGATGACTGCGGTGCCTAAAGCGTGTTGAGCCCCTGCCCCGGCCCCAGAGCCCAATACCAGCGGCAGTACGCCTAGAATGAACGCAAGCGAAGTCATCAGCACGGGTCGCAGGCGCATCTTCACTGCATCCATTGCCGACTCAACCAAGCTCTTGCCTTGCCCGTGCAGCTCCTTAGCAAACTCAACAATCAAAATCGCGTTTTTAGAGGCCAAGCCGATTGTGGTCAGCAATCCTACTTGGAAGTAAACATCGTTCATTTTCCAGGTAAGAATTGCCCCTACCAGCGCACCGAGCACGCCAAGCGGTATGACGAGAATGACCGATAATGGAATCACCCAGCTTTCGTATAGAGCAGCTAAGCAAAGGAAGACAAAGAGTATCGAAATGCCATAGAGAATTTCAGTTTGCCCTGACGAAGCCTTTTCTTGATGCGACAACCCTGTCCACTCATAACCAAAGCCTGATGGCAGCTCCGCGACGGCAGCCTCAACTATCGCCATGGCTTCGCCACTTGAAGCGGTGCCAGGAAGCGCCATCCCTAGGATTTCCACCGAAGGAAAGCCATTGTAGCGCTCCAGCTTTGGTGATCCTGACACCCATTGTGCCGTTGCAAACTCGCTAAATGGCACCATCGCGCCCTGGCTGTTGCGCACGTACCATTGACCAATATCCTGTGGCAGCATTCTAAAAGGTGCATCACCCTGCAACATGACCTTCTTCACGCGTCCCCGATCCAAAAAATCGTTGACGTAGCTGCTGCCCCAAGCAGCGGAAAAGGTATCGTTGATATCAGCCATCGATAAGCCCAAAGTGCCTGCCTTGTGCGTATCAATCTCAAGCTTAAATTCAGGTGCATCCTCTTGTCCGTTGGCGCGCACTGCAACCAAACGTGGATCTTTCGTCAGTTTGGCCATCAAAGTATTGCGCGCTTGCATCAAGGCATCGTGCCCAAGGTTTGCCCGATCCTGGAGCATCAAATCAAACCCTGTTGCATTCCCTAACTCGGCAACTGCCGGTGGAGCGAAAGGAACAATCTGAGCGTCTCGCACCCCGGCAAAGGCTTTCCAGGCAGCGTTTGCAACGCCCGACACACCCAACTCTTCAGTGGTGCGTTCAGCCCAGGGACGAAGCCTGATGAATCCTAACCCGATGTTCTGACCGTTACCCGCGAAGCTGAACCCTGATACTGTAAACAGACCCAAGACTGCCTTTTCTTGGTCGACCAAGAAATGATGCTCTACCTGTTTGAGCACCTCATCAGTGCGGTTAGTGGTCGCGCCAGGGGGTAATTGAATCAACGTAAACAAAGTTCCTTGATCCTCGTCAGGTAAAAAGCCCACAGGTATCTTGCTGAACGCCACAACTACCAACGCCAAAAGTACCGTGTAGACGGCCATGTAGCGCTTGGGCCTGCCAAGAATATGCCCAACGATTCCTTGATACCGGTGATTGCCTCGGTCAAAGAGTCGATTGAACCATCCAAAGAATCCTTTGTTGGTCAAGACGTGCCCGGGCGCAACAGGCTTGAGAAATGTGGCGCATAGCGCAGGCGTCAGTATCATGGCCACGAGAACAGACAAAACCATTGCGGAGACAACAGTGATTGAAAACTGCCGGTAGATCACCCCTGCTGATCCACTAAAAAATGCCATCGGGATGAACACTGCTGCCAACACAATAGCCACTCCCACGAGTGCTCCACTGATCTGGCCCATGGACTTTCGCGTGGCTTCCCTAGGCGAAAGCCCATCTTCCGCCATCACCCTTTCCACGTTCTCGACAACGACGATCGCATCATCCACCAACAAACCAATGGCTAATACCATTGCAAACATTGTAAGCGTGTTGATGCTGTAGCCAAACACAGCCAGTACGCCAAATGTGCCTAGTAGCACTACAGGTACGGCAATGGTTGGTATCAAAGTTGCGCGAATATTTTGCAGGAAAAGGAACATAACAAGAAAAACCAGTGCAATTGCTTCCACTAATGTGCGCACCACTTCCTCAATCGAGATGCGTACAAATGGAGTGGTATCGTACGGCTTCTGAACCTTCATGCCGGGCGGGAAAAACCGCTGAAGCTCTGCAAGTTGCGCATCAATAGCTTTAACCGTGTCCAACGCATTGGCGTTGGTGGCGAGTTTGATGCCCAAGCCCGCTGCAGGCTTACCGTTGTAGCGGCTGGAGCTGTTATAGCTTTCGCTACCCAGCTCAATCCTGGCAACATCGCGCAACCGAACCTGCGATCCATCGCTTTGCGTGCGCAGCAGAATGTCCTCGAACTCAGTTGCTGTCCTCAAGCGGGTTTGCGATGTAATGGTAGCATTGAGTTGTTGGTTGGCCTGTGCAGGAAGAGCTCCTATCTGCCCTGACGATACTTGAACGTTCTGCGCCTGGATTGCTTGCTTTACATCTAACGGCGTTAAGCTGAAGTTCAATAGCTTACTGGGATTTATCCACACCCTCATAGCGTACGGAGAGCCAAACAGCGTCGTATCGCCCACACCCTCTACTCGCCCTATCGCATCCTGAACATTGGCAGATACGTAATCAGATAGATCGGCCCCATTCATGCTTCCATCATCTGAAGTAAAAGCAAGAATATTGAGAAAGTTTGTGGCCGACTTGGTAACTTGCACACCCTGCTGCTGAACTTCGGCCGGGAGCAAAGGGGTAGCCAAAGCAAGTTTATTTTGAACTTGGACTTGAGCAGTATCAGAGTTGGTGCCAGTTTCAAAAGTTAAAGTTATCGTAACGGCGCCGGTAGATTCACTCGTTGAGCCCATATAACTTAGGCGATCCAACCCCTTCATCTTTTGTTCAATAACCTGAGTGACCGTATCCTCTAGCATTTTGGCGGATGCGCCAGGGTAATTAGCGGTAATGGCAATAGCCGGTGGAGCGATAGTAGGATACTGTGCAATGGGAAGGCTAATAATTGATAAGATGCCCGCCACCATCACAATAATGGCAAGTACCCAAGCAAAAATCGGTCGATCGATAAAGAAACGCGACATAGTAGATCATCCGCTTATTAAAATGTATAAGACGAAGACGAAGCTTTGTCATCAGGGACTACAGGCTCTTGCCAAGGAGCGGTTGTGACCTCTGTATCCGGCGCCGCCCGCTGATGACCATCAACGACCAGTTTATCGCCAGCCTCCAACCCGTTGCTAACAAGCCATTTATTACCTATTGCTCGCTCAATCAGAAGTTGTCTACGTTGTAGCTTGTTATCTTTACCTACGACATATGCAAATGGCTTACCCGTGGAGTCTCTTGCGACAGCCTGTTGTGGAACGAGCAAGCCATCCTCCTTGACACCCTCTTCCAACAATGCACGCACATACATACCTGGGAGCAAATCGGCACGAGGATTGGGGAAAAGAGCACGAATTGTGATGGAACCGGCAGATGGGTCGACCGTCACGTCGGAAAACTCTAGTTTTCCCTCAAGCGGATAAAGGCTACCGTCCTCCAAGCGTAGCCGGACTTTGGCAGAATCAGCACCTGCTTTTTGCAGCTCTCCGCGCGCTAAAGAACGCTTGAACCGAAGCAATGCGGCACTGGGCTGAGTGACGTCTACATAGATGGGATCGAGTTGCTGGATGGTTGCTAATGCAGTGGACTGGTTGGCGGTTACCAGTGCGCCAGGAGTTATTGTGGATTTGCTGATACGACCTGAGATCGGTGCATCGACGCGTGTATACCCTAGATTGATTCTGCTGCTATCAACGCTAGCTTGAGCGGCTTGAACGTCCGCCTCGCCCTGTCCAAGCGAGGATATCGCATCATCATAATCTTGACGACTTACCGCCTGAAATCTGGATAACTCCTTGTATCTCTGAGTTTTCAATCGCAGGGAAGTCAGAGTGGCTCTTGCTTTAGCCAGCGTGGCTAGGTCATTGTCAAGCGCTGCTTTGTAAGTAGCCGGATCAATCGTGTACAACGCCTGCCTGGTATTTACATCACTCCCCTCCACGAACTCGCGTGTTAACACAATCCCGCTGACCTGCGGACGCACTTCGGCGATTTGAAATGGCGAAGTTCGGCCTGGAAGCTCGCTCGTAAATGCCACTTTCTGAAGCGTGACCTCGACGATTCCAACCTGTGGCGTCCCTTGAGGGGGAGGCGGCCCACCTGGCGCCTTCCCGCAGGCGGCAAGCGCGCCGATTGCGGCGGCGCCCAGTACTGGCAGAAAAATGGAAGCGACTAGCCGATTCATGATAACTCCGAGCACATTGTCGAGGAACGCCGAATAACGATACCGATCAGTACCACAATCTATTTTGACAATTAATAGATGTCAAGGAATACTGTACAGATCGGTTTCGAAATGAGAGATAGATATGCGAATGCTTACGGAGACAAAACGGGCAGCTATTCTTCAGGCAGCGGCCGCCGTATTCCAAGAAGATGGATTCGAGGGTGCGTCCATGGCGAAGGTAGCCGCCTGCGTGGGCGGTTCCAAATCTACGCTGTATCGCTATTACGGCTCCAAAGAGGAGCTGTTCATCGCTGTCAATCAGGACGCTGCCAAGCGCCATATATTGCCAAGTCTTGAGCAATTGCTATCTAGCACTTCCGAAAATCTTTCTGAAGCACTCAAACGCTTTGGGGAGGCAGCGGTAACTATGGTGGCGAGTGAACCCTCTATCAAAATGATGCGCACGGTGATCGGTGAATCTGGCCGCAGTGATATCGGGAGACGGTTCTACGATGAGGGTCAAAAGCTCGGCATTGAAGCGCTAGCGGGCTTCTTCAAGATAAAAATGGATGAGGGCGTCATGCGCAAAACCGACTCGATAGCAGCGGCGAAGCATCTGCTAGCGTTGTTTGATGCCGAAACTGTTTACCCTTGTCTCATGGGTATCAGGGGAGCCCTGACCCCCCCTGAAGTCCAACAAGCGGTTAGTAGAGCGGTCGACACTTACTTGAATGGTTACGCTCTCCAAGCCCAGGGTACGTAGCGGGACTGAGGTATACAGTTAACACGTGTTGATAATGTATATCGACGCTGTCAGTCATGTTTTTTAAACGTTTACTTGACAGCCGCAATATAAAACTCTTGTCCAAAAGAAGTTTGATGCTCTAGCAAGCCCCTCTACTTGAGGTTTGAGGCATATGCCATCGAGAACGCCTCTGAGACACTGGCAAATCTCCGACCCCTCCATAAATGCCACCCACGCCGCGCTAGTCCTATTTTTGACCGCAAAAACTGATGACCAAGATGCAGGCTTCAGGGACACTGCCAAAAATGCGATCAGCTAGCTCCCCCCGGCTAGCACCACCCCATTTACCTAGTCATTGATCGAAACGGTCTGGCGGATCGTACACAAAATCAGTGAGTGATCCCTTGGGGCAATGCGGTTTCCGCCCAACCCAGTTGCTAAGCGTCGGAATACCATAAAAGGATACCTATCAGGTCAGATCCTCAGCATACGACGGAGAAGCTAAGTGGGACGCTACTGCACCTTACTCGCTGGCCCCTACGTTCGTGGACTCCCCCACTGGCTAGGACTGTCGGATGCGTGGCCACCAGCTAAACGCCGTGGGCTTAACAGGCACATTGACGAGGAGAGGAATAGAAATGTATTTTGTATACAGTACACACACTTAAGGCCCTAGTAATGGATAAGCTCACCACGCCAACTCAACTGATTGAGCGAGTATACGAGACGATTCTCGACGCGATCTGCGAGGGGACGCTCAAGCCCAATGAGCGGATCACCCAAGAAGGCCTGGCGACGACATTAGGGGTTTCTCGCCAACCTATCTTGCAGGCATTCCAAATTCTAAAGCGTGAAGGCTTCATTGAGGAAAGTGGGCGCAAGGGTGTCGCCGTTACCCCATTGGACGCAGGGAAATTGGTTCACCTCTATCAAGTGCGCGGAGCCTTGGATGCACTCGCCGCTCGCAGTGCTGCCAAGCGTTTTGTAATAGTGAGCGCAAAACCATTCCGGGCTACTGTCGAAGCCCTGTTGGCTGAGGGCCGCATTGCTGCTGGAAGTAACGATACCCGAGCATTGGTAAGAATGGATATGGCCTTTCACAAACTCGTGTATGAACTCTCTGGCAACCCTGTGATTGTTGAGACCAGCGAACTACATTGGCATCACATTCGGCGCGCCATGAGCTCCATTCTTCAAAACGACGTTCGCACGTTCAAAGGTGTATGGGATGAACATGAAGCAATCATTGAAGCAATTTTATGTGGCCACGAGGATGAAGCAGCTTCCTTGGCTCAAAGACATGCCGAAAGTGCAGCTGAGCACCTGGCCAAGATTCTTCATGAACCTGAACATGCGTCCAAATTGAGTAGAGCATGATCGCACCATTGCCCTAATCCAGCGAACCGCGCTTTGACTTCTCGCCAGAGGCCCTCTTACTCCAAACGCCAGCTTAAATAGGCTCCGAACATGCACATGCTAGTGCATGAGTGCCTGCGAAAAACCCGTCAAGCTTCGGAGCGGGCACCGTTGGCTAGCTGATCCTTCAGAGGAGGAATGCCCAGGCGGCGAAGCACACGATAGAGCGATTGCCTACATATTCCCAGTGACCGGGCTGCCGCACTCATGTTCCAGCGGCAATCGTTGAGTACCCCGAGGACATCATCACGTTCGCCCGAATGCTCAGGGGAAGGAACAGCCGAGTTGACGAGGGTCAATGTTGGCGTCCCGTAAGAGCCGGAGCTCGTGGCTCTTTTAAAAAAATTAGCGGGCAAATCATCTCGCTGGATACGGTGGCCCTCCATGACCGCACATGCATAACGGATTACGGCTCGCATCTGCCTCAGATTACCGGGCCAATCATGATTTAGCAGAAGCGGCCATACGTCAGCTGACACCACGTTACGAGGCTCACAACCGGGTATTTCATGTTGGATCATATTGCAAAGCAGCTGGCCACGATCGGTACGCTCCCGAAGCGGGGGCAACTGTATTACCCCTGTTGCGATCCGGTAGAAAAGGTCTTCACGGAACGCACCTGTCTCAACCAAGTCAGTGAGGTTCTGGTGCGTTGCGCAAATCAGCGCGAAATCGACCGAGACACTTTGTTCTGCTCCCAGTGGAGTGACCTCTTTTTCAGAGATCACACGCAACAAACGAGTTTGCTGCTCGTAAGGCATGTCGCCAATCTCATCCAGGAACAGTGTACCCCTGTCCGATTGCAACACTTTCCCTTTCTTGCCGCAGGTCAACGCACCTGAAAACGCGCCTTTGGAGTAGCCAAACAACTCGCTTTCAATCAGGCTTTCTGGGATGGATGCACAATTCAATGCCACCAATTGTGCACCACTACGTTGGCCGTGCTCATGGAGAGCCCGGGCAAGAACCTCCTTCCCCGTGCCAGTTTCACCTTGAATCAATACCGCGATTCCCCGCTGCATTAACTTCAGGCCACGTTGAAAAGCTTGGCGCACCTGAGGGTCAGCATCATGGGCAATGTCGCAACCGGGGCGATGTGTAGCAGCAAGAGCAGAAAGAGGAGCTCGTTCACAGATAGAGGGCATCAACGTCACCTTTATTTTTATAGCTTGTGACTATCTCGACTTCTAGGTTTTTGGCCCTGAAGTCGACAGTGCATGGCAGCCCCACAATAGGTGTGCATATCTATATTTTCCAATCCATAATCAGGCATCTATTGATACCTTTCCGAGCATCATGATCGAGCTACGGCACCTCCAATATTTTCGCGTTCTGGCTGAAACCTTGCACTTCGGTCATGCTGCGAACCGTTTGCACATCTCGCAGCCGCCGCTCTCCAGGCAGATTGCTTTGCTGGAGAATGAACTGGGTGTGATGCTGTTTGATCGTTCACGTCGGCGGGTACAGTTGACGGCTGCGGGAGAGCGTTTTTACATCGATACAGGGACGATGTTTGCCGCTTTCGAGCAAGCTAAAAAGAACGCCCTCGCAGCCGCCAGAGGTGCTGCTGGTCAGCTGTCGGTGGGATTCATGATGTCCACGGCCTATAGCATCACCCCAGCGATCACCAGGCGATATGCTGCACTTTACCCACAAGTGAACCTTAAGCTCACCGAAACCCTGCCTCTGGAATTGGCCGACGACATTACCAGCGGCAACAAGGATGTGGCCATTATGTATATGCCGCAGGACTGTGCAGGATTAGAAACTGTCACGATTTATCGTGAAGAGATGAATTTGGTGCTGCCTCCAGGACATCGCTTGCTAGATCAGCAACTCATCTCTCCAAGGGATCTCGCCGGTGAGACCTTCATCATCACGCCACGGCGCATCGCGCCGGCGCTGCACGACATGATTCTTAGCTATTGCCTGAAGAACGGAGTGACGCCTAATGTCGGCCTAGAAATCAACATGCAGCAAACCATCGTTAACCTTGTAGGGGAAGGTCTTGGCATCGCTATTGTTCCGCGCTCAATGTGTAGTATGCGGCTGCCCACCACGACCTTTCGCCCTTTATTCGATGCCCCAGTCATCGAAGTCGTGGCGGTGTGGAAAGTAGACAATCACAACCCGTGCATCGCCACATTCATCGAAAGTGCCGCGCAAGCTGGCGCGCAAGCTGAAAAGGAGGCCAGCCGAACGGCTTAACCGCTCGCCGCTAGGCTCGCCTGTAAAGTAGCCGTCTTAAATTTCAAGGATTCCGGAAGCCATGTATCCCCCATCCACGGGGATTACATGCCCACTGATGAAAGACGCATCTTCCGATGCGAGGAATGCCACAGCTCCAGCGACTTCATCCGGCGTCCCGTACCGGCGCATAGGAACACCCCGAGTGAAGGATTCACGAGTCGCCGCTGAATGCAGGGTTTGTGTGAGAGGCGTATCGATGGGGCCTGGGGCCACACCGTTTACCGTAATCCCAAACTCGGCTAGCTCAACTGCCATTTGGCGAGTCAATCCAATGATCGCTGACTTTGAGGTGCCATATGCGGTACGCCCCATGCTCGCCCTCATTCCGCTAATTGACGCAAGATTAATGATTCGCCCCCAGTTACGCTGTCGCATAAGGCGCGCAGCATACTGGCCACACAGTAGAGTGCCGGTGACGTTCACATTCATCACGCGCTGCCAGTCGCTTAAGTCACAGTCCAAAAAAGCCTGAGTCTTGGCAATGCCTGCATTATTCACAAGCACATCGCAACGCTCTAGATCTGCAAACGCAGCGGAAACAGAATCCGCATTGCCAATGTCAAGTAACAGGGTTCTGGCCTTGATGCCCTGAGCTTGCAGCCTCGCAACCATTTCTGCAGCGGCATGCTCATTGATATCTGCAACAATCACACTATGACCATCGTGCCCGAGTCGCTCAGCGATGGCCGCGCCAATCCCCATAGCAGCACCAGTCACTAAAGCAACACGTCCCGCCACTCTTTCTTTTGTGTCCTGCTTGATTGATCTGTTCATCCACACTCCTAAAGAAAACCAATAGAGATCCAGGGGAAGCACGCCACGATAATCAGCGCTACTACAAGACCTGCGAGGTACCCCCAAACTCGATTGATCACATGATCGGAAGACGTCTTGCTGATCGCGCAAGCGGCATAGAAGCCAACGCCCAAAGGTGGGGCGAACAGGCCGATCCCCATGGCGAGGATTACAACCATTGCGTAGTGCACCGGATGAATCCCGAGCATCTCCGCCAGCGGAAACATCAAGGGGCCGAAGAGCACGATTGCCGGAATTCCTTCGAGCACGCTGCCGAGGACAAGGAAAGTGATGATGGTTACGATCATGAAGCCAGCGGCCCCGCCTGGAATCTCGCTGATGAGGTCTACCAGATTGGCGGAGAAACCAGACTGCGTAAGCGCCCAGGCCATGGCTGAAGCCATCCCGATGATTAACAGAATTGCGCCTGATAGGGCAGCCGCCTCAATCATCATAGGGTAGACACGCTTGAACTCGATGTGACGCATGAATAGATGCATCACCAGCCCCACCAGAACGACATAAGCAACGCCTATGGTGGAGACCTCGGTGGCCGTTGCAGCGCCTTCGAGTACTGCGACACGAATGAGCAATGGTAACGCCAGAGCTGGGACTGCAAAGAGGAAAGTCTTCGCCACAACGGAAAACGGAGCGCGCTCTATCTTTGGAGCCAACTCTTTGCGCGAGCGCCACCAACAAACCATGGCAATCACCAAAGTCGCTACGACAGCTGGCATCAGCCCGCCTATGAAAAGGGCAGTAATTGAAACGCTACAGACAGCACCGATGGTGATCAGCACAAGGCTTGGGGGAATGGTTTCCGTCATTGCTCCAGTTGCAGCCAGCAGCGCAGCTAACTCCTCTGGCTTTGAACCTCGTTTCTTCATCTCAGGGAAAAGAGCGGGCGCGACAGCGGCCATGTCCGCAACCTTGGAACCAGAAATGCCAGAAACTAGGAACATTGCGCCCAGTAAAACGTACTGAAGCCCTCCTTTCACATGACCTAGCAATGCGGCCATGAAATCAATCAAAGTGCGCGCCATGCCAGATAGTTGTAGAACTACTCCAAGCAATACGAATAGGGGCACCGCAAGCAGCACCATATGAGACATCCCCTCGTCCATTCTCCCAACGACAATGGACAACGGCGCGTGAGTAGCCAGCGCAAGGTAAGCCATGGTCGCGGTTCCAAACGCGAAGGCGATTGGGATGCCCCCAAAGACACAAGCGCCCAAGAGAACAAGGAAAAAAACTACCAAATTGTAATTGCCTATCTGGGCCAGGATCGGTTGCGCTAAGAACAATGAGGCGCTCACCACCGCAACCACAGCCACGCCGGCAATGAATTGACGCAGAGTGGAATAACGCGCCATACGAGCCACCGCTGCCAGTAGCATCAGGATCGCTCCGACGGGCAGAGCAGCTGCCCGCACCCCGTCCGGGATTCCGAGGGCTGGAGTGGTGATGGACATCTGTTCGTGGGAGTGAACCATCGCCGGCGTGATGATCATGGCGACGAACAAAACCACGATGAGCGCGGATAGAGTTTCCGAGAACCCACGCCATGCGGCGGGCAATTTGTTAACAAAAGCAGACATGCGCATGTGCTCACCACGATCCAGTGCGAGCACAGCACCAAACATCGCTAGCCAGATGAACAGCGAGGAAGCCAGTTCGTCCGCCCATACCAGTGGGCTATGCATCACATACCGGGAAATGACGCCAGCAAGCAGCACTCCCGTTTCGATAAGCATCAGTGCCACAGCGGCAGCTTCGACGACGCGCATAGTGCAATGATTGAGACAGGTCAGCGCCCGGGCCGGCAGGCGTTTTGAAGATGTGGAGGCCGGAACAGCCGAGATACCCATCACGACAAAGTCCCCGAATAGCTTTCAAGAATCTTCCAGCCGGTCTCGCCGAAGTTTTCGCGCCATTGCCTGTAGTAGCCGGCGTCGCGCAGCTTGTCTCGGAATGGCGCACCGGCTGAATCAACTACTTCCAATCCCTTGGCCTTGAGCGTTTCGCGAATGCTCTTCTCCATTACCGCCAAGTCGGCGCGCTGCCCGGCTGCTGCAGCATCGACGTGTTTGCGCACAACGCCCTGAACGTCCAATGGAAGTTTGGCAAACGAAGCGGCGTTGCCAAGCATCCAGAAGCCATCCCAAGCATGATTGGTCAACGAACAATACTTCTGCACTTCATAAAGTTTGGCAGAGTTCACCAAGGTGAGCGGATTCTCCTGACCCTCTACGATGCGGGTCTGTAGTGCTGAATAAACCTCAGCAAAGTTAATACTGGTAGGGGCCGCTTCAAATGCCCGGAACATAGACATGATGATTGGGCTGGGTGGCACCCGAAGCTTCATGCCTACCAGATCCTCTGGCTTGACCACCGCCCGAGTGCTGGTCGTCGTTACGCGAAAACCGTTATTCCAGATTTTGTCGAACGCGAACAATGTCTCTGTCTTCTCAATTTCCCCCCGCACGTAGGCCCCGAGCTCACCGTCCAAGGCCGACCATACCTTTTCATAGTTTTCGAATGCGAAACCAACGGCGCTGATTTGAGCTGCGGGCACTAATGTGCCTAAGATGACAGGAGACAATGCGAACATGTCCACTGCGCCAGAACGCACTTGTGCCAATGTATCCGTATCACTTCCTAACTGGCTGCTAGGAAAGATCTGCATCTGTACCGCACCGTTAGTCTCCTCCCGGATAGCTTTGGCCATTTCGCGAGCGCGCGCATTCATCGGATGCGTGATATGCATGTTATTAGCGAACTTAAGCTTGAATTCAGCCGCCATACTTCTTGGACTGTAGAGGCCAACCCCGGCAGCAGCGAACGCGGCTGACGCAAGCGTGGCCGTCTTTATAAAACCTCGACGCGAGAAATAACTCATGTAGCTCTCCTGACGTTATTGTTCTTATTGACCAACCCGACATTACGGAGATGGTGGATGTCAGTACCAAAGCAAATCAGGTGCCATCGCCCGCTGAGTTGCCAATAAGACACGGGGGAGCCCAACAAGAATCATGCAACTACATGAATTACCTAAAAAATAAAGCCCGGATTTGGATGTATCAATTTGTTTAACGCGGTCTCTTCAGATTGTTAGAGAGGCGACAGCTGTCGCCTAAGGGTGTCACCTTAACGTTTCTTCAAGGCGACACCAGTTGCGGACAATTTACCAAGCCATCCTTGATTCCTGAGGTTAATCCCCCGTACTAGAAGGATCACAGCTATTACAACCTATGTTGGCACCCCTCTTGCTATAACTCGACAAACAACATCAAAAGAGGAAATACCTCATGGCACTGCCAGTCATTACGGGTTGGTATCATTCCCAGTTCGGAAAGTTTGACCAGCTTGATCCGGAACAAATGATGTCGGACGCTGCACTCGGCGCGCTCCAGCATGCAGAAATTTCTGCGGAACAGATAGATTCCGTCCACGTCGGGCATTTCAATGCCGGCTTTCTTTATCAAGACTTCCCCTCCCCTTTGCTGGCAAACCGTATACCGGAGTTACGCTTCACCCCTTCCGTTCGGGTTGAAAATGCATGCTCAACTGGCTCAGCCGCCATCCATTCTGCTCTGCAAGCAGTGCTCAGCGGGCAATCCAAGCACGCGCTGGTAATTGGATTTGAAAAGATGAACACGCTGCCGACAGCAGAGGTCGGCAAAATTCTGCTCAAATGCTGCTACGCCAAGGAGGAGGCGTATACAGAAGGCGGGTTCGCCGGAGTATTCGGCACCATCGCGCAGGAGTATTTCGATCGCTACGGCGATCAGTCAGACGCACTTGCGATGATCGCAGCCAAAAATCACGCCAATGGCGCTCTGAACCCATACGCCCATATGCGCCGTGATTTCGGCTTTGACTTCTGTCGGACGCCTTCTGAAAAGAACCCCTTCGTTGCAGGGCCTCTGAAGCGCACAGACTGCTCCCTTATTACCGACGGCGCCGCTGCACTCGTGATCAGTCGTGAAGATCTTATCGGAGGCCGGCAGGGTTGCGTTCGGTTCCTGGCAGCATCGCAGGTCAATGACTATATGCCACTTTCACGTCGAGACCCGACGTTCTTCGAAGGCGCTTCCCGTGCTTGGCAGCAAGCCCTATCGACCGCTGGGTTGAGTCTAAGCGACCTATCCCTGGTGGAGACCCATGACTGCTTCACTATCGCAGAACTAATCGAATACGAAGCAATGGGCCTCGCCGAGCGCGGTCAGGGAGCCCGCGTGATCGCCGAGGGCATCAGCCGCAAAGACGGTCGACTGCCAATCAACCCTTCTGGGGGACTCAAGTCCAAGGGCCATCCCATTGGGGCAACCGGGGTATCAATGCATGTGATGGCGGCAATGCAACTGACTGGCCAAGCAGGCGAAATGCAGCTCTCCACAGCCGACCGTGCCGGCGTCTTCAACATGGGAGGGGCTGCAGTAACGAACTATGTGAGCATTTTGGAGCGAGTGAAATGATGGGCATCGATAACGTAATGAACTTGGGTGAACTACTCAATCAAATCGCCCGCCGCTACCCAGAAGCGCCTGGCTTTATCCGTGGCTCCAATATTCACACGTGGAAGGAGATTTCGCATCGTGTGGATAGCGTTGCTGCCGCCTTGCGTGCTCGAGGTCTTGGCAAGGGCGACAAGCTGCTCGTGCATTCACGCAATAATTTGCCACTATTTGAAAGCGCCTGGGTCGCCTTCCGACTGGGAATGGTATGGGTGCCGACCAACGTGCGAATCACCCCTTCTGAAGCGGCATATCTGGGCAGCTCAAGCGGCGCGGTTGCCATGCTTTACGACAGCGGCTTAGCACACTACGTGGACGCCGTCCGCGCCGAATCTCCCGCATTGCAAGTTGTCATTTCAATAGATGAACCCCGTGAAAGCGAGCTCAGTTATGAGCAGTTGCTGGACGAAGGCGCGCCTAATCGCGAGGCGTTCCGAGCGGCTGAGGTGACATATCATGATCCGCTTTGGTTCTTCTACACGTCTGGTACCACAGGGCACCCGAAAGCCGGTGTTCTCACTCACGGCCAAATGGCGTTCGTCATCAACAATCACATCGCAGATTTGATGCCGGGCCTGAGCAAGGAATCATGCTCACTGGTACTTGCTCCGTTGTCACACGGCGCCGGTATCCACGCCTTGGTCAATGTAGCGCGCGGTGCAGCCTGCGTATTGCCTGCAGGTGACAAGCTTGATTGCGATGAAGCATGGGGGCTCGTACAAAAGTACAAGGTAGACAACCTGTTTACGGTACCCACCATCGTTAAGATGCTCACAGAAGATTCCTCTGTAGATCGGTATGACCACAGTAGCCTGAAGCATGTGATCTATGCAGGTGCACCTATGTACCGAGCTGATCAGCGCCATGCGTTGAAGAAGCTTGGAAAGGTGCTGGTTCAGTATTACGGGCTTGGCGAGGTGACGGGCAATATTACTGTCCTGCCCGCCGACTGCCACGATCCTGAGGACACGCAGGGGGCCAAGATCGGTAGTTGCGGTTACCCACGTACCGGAATGCAAGTAGCCATTCTGGACGAGGACGGCACGGAGCTTGAAACAGGCGTCGACGGTGAGATCTGCGTGCGGGGCCCAGCTGTTTTCAGCGGCTACTATAACAACCCTAAAGCCAACGAAAGCTGCTTTAAGTTTGGATGGTTTCATACTGGCGACTTGGGGCATGTCGACGAACACGGTTACCTATACATCACTGGACGCGCTTCGGACATGTATATCTCTGGCGGTTCGAACGTTTACCCAAGAGAGATCGAAGAGGCGTTGCTATCTCACCCGTCAGTCAACGAAGCAGCCGTACTCGGGCTTCCTGACGCCAAGTGGGGGGAATGCGGCTGTGCAGTTATCGTGACCACATCTGACGTTACCGACGAGGAGCTGTTTGCCCACCTAGAGCCAAGGATCGCCCGGTACAAGTGGCCTAAACGCTTCGTTCGCTGGAGTGAGATGCCCAAATCGGGCTACGGCAAGATTGTCAAAAAGCAAATCCGCACGTTGCTGGAAGAGCGTGAGGAGTTGGCGCTATGACCCCCCACCTCAAAGACTCTAATGGCGTGCGCATGTTCGTTCATGGAGGCGAGCCTCAAGGCCTCCGTCTGCTGGATCATGAAGTGCAGCGCTCCAACGAACTGCGCATTGTACTTCCTTTGGGCAGCAATGTCGGCGCTGAGCTAGTAGCAGCGCTGCAGGGCCAACATTTCAGCAGTGCAGTCGGACGCATTTTGTGCGGTGGGGCGGGTCACCTGAGTTATCACCGAATGGAGTCCACGGACAAGCTATCCCGGCCGTACGACTATGGGACACCCGTAGTCCTGGACGGATACATCACCTTCATCAGCGGATCTATCACAATAGGTCGGGATGCCTGCGGGGAATTATTGCTTCACTGCCATGCAGGGTTCATCGACCGTGATGGCTGCCAACACGGGGGGCATGTGTTGCTCAACGAGTTGTATGTCGGTAGCGAGAACCTGGTAATTCAGCTTTGCCTGTTCGATCAAGTGACGTACCAGTTGCAGTCGGATGAGGAGACTCACTTCACTCTGTTTCACCCTGTGTTACAGGAGGCCTTATGAGCACCCCTTCCACTCTGGATACAAACTCAGAATCCACCACCGTCCAAAAAGGCAATCTTGGAAGGTTGATAATCGCCCGCTTAAAACCAAATGAAGACATCATCGAAAGCGCTGAAGCACTGTGCAGCCAGCACGGTGTCAAATTTGCGGTGGTTCGCAGCGGCCTAGGAAGTCTAATTGATGCCGAGCTTAACTACCTAGGTCGCCAAGGAATGAAAAAAATAGATGTACCAGGGCCTGGCGTGGAAATTTTGAGCTTGAGCGGCGAGGTGGTTTCTGGACAAAGCAGATTACAGGCGGTTGTAGCAGATACCGATGGGAAGATTTTTGCCGGGCGCTTGGAGCGGGGACGAAACCTTTCGTTCATTACCATCGAACTGACCCTACAAGAATGGCTACCAGAATAATCCTCAGGTATCAGGTCAAGTAAAACAGGGGGAATGACGAACTCATTATCGGCGATCGGCTATCCAACGTCTGTGGATAATGTGGGGTGACTATTATCAGGCCGCCCTAAATCCTACAATATCCTCTTGCCTCCTGGACTATCCTAAGATGAGATCATGCCGGCGGCGACTGCGCCTCAATTATGTAGCGACGGGTGCAATGTAGGGGTCGTGGCTGCTGGGTGAGGCTTAGTTTGGCAATACGTCACAATCCGAAAATAGAAGACATAGCAGCGATCAAAAAAATAGCCTGCAGTTGTCCCTCCGCCATTGCAACTCCAATTAAAGCAGCGCCCGGGCGCTTGCACCAAGTGCACGGGCATTTTTCAGCATTAATGCCAGTGCTTACACTTCGAAAGCTTCCCTACCCCGGGATTAAACATGTTGCAAGGATCAATCTCTTGATAAAACTTCTTAAGTGCTGGTTTCGCGGGGTACAGATGCCCCACATTATGCTCTGCAGGATACTCAGCGCCACGCTCATCAAGTAGTTTCCACATGGCGTGCTCGATATCGAGACAATTACTTCCCTTGCGCACGATATAATCCTGATGAAAAACGTGGCAGAAGAAGTGTCCATAATACATCTTCACGATCATTTTCTGATCAATATTTTCGGGGAGGGTCTCGAACCAATCTGAGTCATTTCGGGCCAGTGCGATATCCAAAGCGACAATGTCCTCCACAGTATCGTCATGAATCGCCCGGTACCGCACGGCTGCACCAGCAGCGGCGAACCGGTGCAGGAATGCTTTTGCGCCCTCATCATCCGTGCAACGGAAGTAATCTCCTTCTCGTCCTCCGAACAGATCGTTAAGCACAGCTTCCACCTGGGCAATTGTGTCTTTTGAAACCTTGAGCATCAAATGGTGCTCAAAACGCCGGCGGAAATCCTGCATCCGGGCGGGCAGATGATCAGGAAAGCATCGAGCCAATAATTGGAGAGCGCGGTCAGCAAAGTTCGACGGGAGCCATCCAAATCGATTCAGCTTGGTGTCAACCAAGCTCTTGAGCGCGAACATTTTCGGCAATCGTTGTGTGCCGAAATGATGGATCATCAAGAAGGTGTCTTTACCGTACTCCGCAGCGACGTCATATGCATCCCTGTGCATGTATTCCCCGGCGATAGGGAGCTTGGGAAAGTTCTCCAGCATTTGCCTACGGATTTGCGTGAGGTCAGCCGTATCGTTACTCCCTATGTAGAAAACTGCTGTCTCTTTCTCCGCCGGGAACGTATCCAAACGAACGGCGAAGACGGCGAGCTTGCCAGCGCTGCCACTGACTTCATGCAGTCGCTGAGGGTCAGCGTTAAAACGAGCAGGCGTGGGCGCATCGACATCCCTGACATGTTCGGCATATCTGTCATCAGATCCGCGGCCGGCATCTGGCTGAACGTCGGCTTCTGAGTACAACCCCATCTCTAGATTGTGAAGGATTTCCTCAGGCGTCCCCCCTAACGCAACCCCTAGATGGTTGATCAGACTAACCTTACCTTCTGAGTCGACCTGCGCATACAATGCCATCTCGGTAAAAGCCGGGCCACGACGAATAAGCGATCCCCCTGAGTTGTTGCAAACGCCGCCAAACACCGATGCACCTATGCATGACGAGCCAATCACAGAGTGCGGCTCGCGGCCTAATGGTTTGAGCAGCTTCTCAAGTTGATCCAAAGTTGAGCCGGGGAAACAGATCACTTGCAGGCCGTTCTCTATAACCTGGACGCGGCGCATTCTCAGCGTGCTGATAATCACCACCTCACGGTCATAGAAGCCATCAGGGGTAGAGCCACCAGTCAGACCGGTGTTGGCGGCCTGCATGATGATGATCTTAACTGCGGCGACGCATGCCTTCACCACCTGCCATTGCTCTAGCAGTGAACCTGGCTGTACCACAGCCAACGCAGTTCCCGTGCCAAATCGAAATCCATGGCGAAAGCGGACGGTGTCATTGGCTTCAGTTAATACGTGAGCGGCACCAACAATTGTTTGAAACTGGGCGATGAGCTCTGAAGCACTGAGTAGCCGATCAGAAACCGCAGCAATATTAGCTGTCATGGTAAGGCTCGCAAGTTGGCGCGCTCGTGCGCGCGAGATTTATTGTGCCTCGGAAGATATTGTCGCCAAAGCCATCATTCAAATATATTGTTCTGATTAATCAATCATTATCGGTGATCAATTATGGAGCTCCGGCACCTGCGCTATTTTGTAGCTCTGGCAGAAGAGCGCCACTTCGGGCGTGCGGCAAAACGCCTGCACATCGTCCAGCCCGCCCTAAGTATGCAAATACGAGATCTTGAGGCCGAACTAGGCACCGCCCTTCTGATACGAACCAGTCGCCGAGTGGAGGTGACCGAGGCGGGCGCAATTTTTTATGAAGAAGCCCTACGTGTCTTGGCCCAAGCAGATCGTGCAGTGACCGTGGGACAGAGAATGGGCCGTGGAGAGATTGGGCTAATTCGGGTGGGCTACTCAGAAAACGCCGCGTTCGCCGGGATAGTGACGCAAGCACTCCGAGAGTTTCGCCGCCAATACCCAGGCGCACAGATGGAGCTCTCAGAGGTATCTCCATTTGTCCAGGCTGCAGCAATACTTGAGGATAAGATTGACGTAGGGTTCACCCCACCTTTTCATCAGAACCTACCTGAGGGCTTGACGAGAATTCCACTGAGCGATTGTCAGTGGATGATTGGCCTGAGCTCTGAGCACCCGCTCGCCGCGGAATCTGAATTGGGAGGAAGAGACCTGCATAACCAGAGTTTCGTCGTCTGTGCAGAGCCTTATGCTGATGAGGCGCAAGCTGCAGTGCTTCGCAGGCTGATCGGTCAAGAGCCTAAAATTTCCATACGCACGCCCAACTGGATTACGGTGCTGACCCTGGCTGCAGCAGGTTATGGGATGGCGTTGGTACCGTCCTCACTTTCAAGCGTGCCCATCGTAGGAGTCGCCTATCGCCCTATAAGGGCATTCAAGGAGCGGTCACATCTGAATCTAGTGATTCGAGACAACGAATACATACCTGTTGCGATTGCCTTCACCTCTGTAGTGCGATCTCTTATTGAAAGTCAAAAAGCTGTTTAGGTGGCAACCTGATCTGGTGAAGTAATCTTGGACACCGATTAAGGTTCACGCCGCCATCCGATAAAGACTTCCAAAAGGCAGGCATTGTGTCCTCAGCCCATCCCTAATCCACCTTCAAAACAATAACGATTGTTGCGGACAACGATACGGTCGTTCTGCGTGCCCCTACCTGGGGCCAATGTCCCCAGGCTTTGATCCCGCTGTAGTGTTATGTCCTATTAATTATTTAACTTTATCTCTTCCCCTGCTATGGCAATCTCTCCCCTCGATCAAGCTTTATAGCTGGACACATCAATCTCGCTGTCCGATTCAGTCAACAACGCTGGCGTGCAAAATCAAGCATGAATTTTCCACCCCTCTAAAATTGAACTCGCGAACCTGTAGGGGCGAGATAAAACGCTTCACATATCTAAAAATGTCGTACTGCCAAGACACTAAAGGAAAAAATAATGAAGTCTAAAGATTATATATCTTCAGTCGGCAGATTGGGGAGCGTTGTAGCTCTCACTTGGGCAAGTAGCTCTTATGCGGGCCTTGATTTGGATATGACAGACTTCGTCCCAGCCCCTCCAGGAACAGACGCTATACTGTCATACACAACCTTCGCAAAACGAAGTACCTACACTGCCAATGGCGAAACTAAGATCGATAGAGATACTAAGCTAAACTCCGTTACGGAGATCTTACGATACGTTCATTACATGGACTTGGGCGGCTATACATTCGCACCACAAGTTCTCGTCCCTTTAGCACACCTCTATGACGGCAAAATCGGCGGCGCATCTTTGGGTGACTCTTCAGGGATGGGAGATACCATTCTCGCGGCGCCATTATGGCTTCTAAATGGAGAAGACACCAAGTTTGTAGTGGTTCCGTACCTTTTCGTCCCTATAGGCTCCTACAATAGCGATAAAGCCCTCAATGTTGGCGAAAATCGATGGAAATTCGACTTACAAATGGGCGGAACCCAGAAAATAGCTGACGACTTTCTTCTCCAGGGATCTGTTGAGACTATGTGGTATGGCTCCAATAATGACGCCAGCGCTGGCAATCGCACTAAGCTGGAGCAGGACAACAGTTACCAAGCTCAGCTTTGGCTTTCTTACACGCCTCCCACTGACAAGCGGTGGACGTTTGGTGCTGGCTATTCAAAAACTTGGGCAGGCGAACAGACCATTGACGGCGTCGACAATGGCGTAGCGACCAAAGTGTCCCAAGCCCGGCTGCAAGCTTCTAGATTTATTACCCCGACCTTCCAGCTACAGGGGCTCGTACAGCGAGACTTGGAGATGGAGGGAGGCTTCAAGGAAGATTTCCACTTCACCCTCCGAGTCCTGAAGGTTTTTTAAAGCCTTTTGGCGATGAACAGTTAGAGCCACCCAAGCAAGCGCAATTGCTTAGGTGGCTTCGTACACCAAGCCCCGCACCTCTGCGGGCACACACCCCGCTTGCCCTCCAGCGCTACCACCTCTCCAACGATGCACTCGATCACCAGAAATCGGTTGAGCAGTAGGCGTCACATTCGCTGCGCGAAACAGGAGAGCCGACAAGCCACCTTCCTCAAGCGAAAGCGCCCAGCGACTCGTTAAAGCTGAATGTCTCCCATCGCCACACGGTTGCATTACGAACGACCCCACCCCGCCTTTCAGGACTGTGGTCTTAGGCCCCGTGAGAATGTCAGCGCCTAGGAGGTTCTGACGGGGCGGATAGAAACCAAGCCGTGAGAAAAGCCAGCCTTCTAAGGCGGCTCCCGTACAGAGCAACGCGTCCTAGAGCGCACCAATGAGGGACGGCATGAGGACATTCTTGCCACCAGTCATAGCCAAAATCGCCAGCGCACCCTGATGGCGCGAAAATTGCTTTTTTAAGCTATTGCGGATTACGAGTAGGCGCGAGAGTTGGTCGCCACAAGATTCATAATGCGGTGTGCTGGGAGGTGAACATGATCGGGTGCTTGAAAAAGGAGTCGGTAACGGTTGATCGCGTACCGTTTATCTTCGATACGGCCTCGGTGGGCTACGAGCGCGCTTTTGACTACTGGTCAGAAGCCGTTACAGCACATTTTAGCCCTACACAAAACACCATGACATCGCCCAGAACAGCTTTTTATGGCCGTATGGAAATTCTCTCGGTCGGACTGTTGAACGTGTCCCACCTTAAAACCAGCGCGATGCGAAACGTGCGAGATTTGTCATCGTTACGCAACATTCCGAATGACGATTTTTTCGTAATGGCTGTAGATGGCGGCGCCGGTGGTAAGCTATCCCAACTGGGCAGAGAGGTATTCCTCGGCCCTGGCGACCTAATGATTTACGATTCTGCACGTGAGTTTTCATTCGAGTTCCTTGGCGAAACCGATGTATATCTTGCACAGGTTCCAAGACGGCTTTTAGAAGCCCGCATCAAAAACCCCGAAAGCCTTATTGCTCGGGCTATTAGCCATAAGGATCCACTTGGATGCATGTTGCTCACGATGGTCAAAAGTTTCATGCAGCTTGACCATGGCTTTAACCCTCACAACCTAACCAGTCTCAGCAAAAGCTTCGTTGACATGCTGGCATCGTCGTTAGAGTGCAGCCTGATCAACTCCGAGCTTTCCAGCGCGCATAGCAACTTGTTAGAAAAAGCAAAAAACATTATAAGTAGCAGCTTGGAAGATCCGAACTTTGACGTAAGTCAACTAGCATACTCTCTGGGCGCGTCACCAAGGACGATTTGCAGAGTATTTGCAGCCGAGGGCACTACTGCAACTAAATATATTTGGCAGAATAGGCTAATATTGGCTCGCGAGCTGATCACAGAAGGTAACATAAAACAAGTAAGCCAAATTGCATTGCGCTGCGGCTTCAACGACTTTTCCCACTTTAGCCGATCCTTCAAGAAAGAGTTTAATACTACTCCCAAGCAGCTTCTCAATTCACGCTTGGCGTAGTCCGGCGTCGCCCCCTCCTCCACGCCTATTTTACTCTGACCTAACCTCCCCTTCCTTCGCCTCCATGGCGGCCGTGGTCAATTTTTCTGTCCGCTACGGCCAAGCCGACAACCCCCTTCGCCGGTAAAATCGCGCACATGCAACGAAAGATTAAGTATTGGCGAACTAATAGCTAGAAAAGTGGAGCGCATATGCATTATAAGACCATATCTGATATTTCGGACGACATCCGAAATAAGCAACTCTCTCCAGTTGAGCTAACTCAATATATGCTGGACAGGATTGAAAAACAGGATGGCCAGGCTAAAAGCTATGTCTGCGTGACCGCAACACATGCACTCACGCAGGCCAGAACAGCCGAACAAGAAATCGTGCGAGGCCAGTGGAGAGGCCCTCTACATGGGATTCCTATCGGCATAAAAGATCTCCTTTACACCAAGTTCGCACCTACCACCGGTGGAACTTTATTGAACCAAGATTTCACGCCAAACTTTAACGCCACAGTTGTTGATCGGCTTGAGGACTCAGGTGCTATCGTCTTAGGCAAACTTAAGACAACTGAGCAAGCATTTACCGATCACCATCCGTCGGTTACAAGGCCGGTGAATCCTTGGAACGCTGAGCGCTGGTCTGGCGTTTCATCGTCAGGATCTGGTGTAGCAACAGCCAAAGGGCTCGCGTTCGCTACTATTGGAAGCGACACCGGCGGTTCTATCAGATTGCCATCGGCCGCGAATGGCCTGACATCCATCAAGCCAACTTGGGGCCGCGTGAGCCGCTATGGCGTCTTTCCTATGGCGGATTCCTTTGATCATGTTGGGCCGATGGCAAGGAACGCTATTGACGTCGGGATCATGCTAAACGCTATTGCCGGCGCCGACCGTAATGATCCGACAGCATCTCACTGTCCTGTCCCGGATTACACGGCTGACTGCACGAAGAACATCAGGGGTATAAAAATTGGCCTTCCTGCCAACTACGTAAAATCCGGGTCGTCAGCAGAAATCGTAGATGCGTGGATGGATACGGCGAAAGTCTTTGAGAGCCTCGGAGCCACATTGGCTGTCATTGACTACCCGAATTGCGATCAAGCCATCAATGACTGGAGCACCATAGCTGCAGCTGAGACAGCGCTTAGCCATAAAGCTACATATCCTGCACAGCACCACAAATACGGCCCGGTTCTGTCGGCGTTTCTTGATATTGGCCAAAAGGTGAGCGGCATTGACTTCGCCGCAGCAAGCATTCGCCGCATTGGTTTCAACGAGCAAGTCAACGCTCTTTTCCAGGATGTTCAGTTGTTCCTCGTACCAGTGCTAGGCGGTGCTGTGCCTACATCAGATGAATGGCTGAGCTTGGCAGGGGCCGACTTTGCTCCCTACCTCCAATACACCATCCCTGCCGATATGACCGGTGGCCCGACAATGACATTTCCGGTCGGCTTCGACCGTAACGGGCTACCGATTGTCATGCAGCTGTGTGGGCCGCATTTCTCGGAAGCCCTGTTGTGCCAAGTGGTTGCGGAGTTTCAACGCCTAACTGACTGGCACACCCGTCACCCCGAAGGCTGACTCACTGCGCCGCCGAAGTACGGTTCGCCACGGGTGCCCGTTGTTGACACGACACTTGCCCAAATTGAGCTGAGTTGCCGCCTAAACAGATGATGAGATGAGGAAGAATCCATGTCACATGACCACAGTCACGATCACGACAATGATCACACCGCACCACCTTCAGAGATGGAGCTGCGCGTTAAAGCACTCGAAACATTGCTTGTAGAGAAAGGCATCGTCAATACAGATGCCATTGACGAGCTGATCCAAACCTACGAGTTTCGTATCGGGCCGAAAAATGGAGCCAAGGTCGTTGCTCGAGCCTGGATCGATCCGGAATACAAGAAACGACTCCTGGAGAACTCCACGGCGGCGATTGCGGAGTTGGGCTTTTCGGGTGTTCAGGGCGAAGACATGACCGTAGTCGAAAACACAGATTCGGTACACAACGTTACTGTCTGCACTCTATGCTCCTGCTACCCATGGCCTACCCTGGGACTTCCACCGACCTGGTACAAATCGGCCGCCTACCGGTCGCGCATCGTTCTTGAACCACGAGCTGTTCTGAAAGAGTTCGGTCTCGAAGTAAGCGCTCAAAAAGAAGTCCGAGTCTGGGACAGCAATGCTGATCTGCGCTACCTGGTCTTGCCTCAACGCCCAGCGGGGACTGATGACTGGACTGAGGAGCAACTAATCGAGCTCGTAACGCGGGATTCGATGATTGGTGTCGGCGTAGCAGCCGCTCCCACCCTCTAAGCAGGAGAGCCTAAATGAACGGTATTCATGACTGTGGTGGTATGCACGGGATCGGGCCAATCGTCGTCGAAGAAAATGAGCCTCTTTTCCATGCGCCTTGGGAACGCCGGATGTTCGGCATGTTCATCGCTGTATTCGGTGCTGGTGTCTATAACGTGGATGAATTCCGATTTGCGATTGAGCGGATGAAGCCTACCGACTACCTAACAACCACTTACTACGAAAAGTGGTTTCACTCGCTGTCGATAATGCTGGCGGAGAAGGGAATTATTTCTCCGGATGAGTTGAGCGCGAAAATCGAATCACTTCGGGGATAGAACCATGCAAGCCATCACCAAAGACATGATTGCAGGGCTCGTCGCAACGGGTGGTTCGCCGCGTGTGAATGTTGATATCGCTCCAAAGTTTTCCGCTGGCGAACGTGTCACGGCCAAAGAGATCAACCCGTCCACCCATACTAGGACACCTCGCTACTGCCGTGGCAAACCAGCAGTGATCATTACCGACCATGGCGTATTCGGGTTCCCCGACGTAAATGCGCATGGGCTTCCGGTTAAACCGCAGCACCTCTATACAGTTTGCTTCTCGGCAGCCGATTTGTGGGGCCAGCAGGCAAACCCCAACGACAAGGTGTACCTGGATCTTTGGGAAGATTATTTGGAGTAGATGCAATGATGCCATTAGCTGAATCCCATGTACTTGAGATCAACACAGACGACCACGCCTTCGACCATCCCTGGCAGGCGGGCATGTTTTCGCTGACCGTGAACCTTTATAAGGCCGGGCTTTTCCCTTGGTCGCAATGGGTGGAGTTTTTCAGCAACGAGATCAAACGTAGCCCAAGGCGTCATGACGAGAGCATCAACGATGCTTACTACCGCCAATGGGCTGTCGCCTTTGAAGCAATGCTTCAAACCCTAGGGCTCGTCACCGGAGAACGCGTCGAAGAGACTACCCAGGCATGGCGTCTTGCCTATCTAAACACGCCGCATGGGATGCCTGTTGTGCTGCAAAACGCAGACTGCCCGCCAGTTAAAGCACATCACCATCACCATTCGGCGCCCGGCATCCCCATCGCTGTAAGCCCAACCACCGCCCATCATTGACGGATAACCAAGATGAATGACGCAGCCCTGCTGAATCGCTCCCAATCTCATAATCCTGCTCAGGCATTTCCACTGGCTCACCTCATGCCCTGGGCGGCCCTGGCAGTGTTACTGGCGATGTTGGCCATCTATTTTGTAGGCGCCGAACAAGGTGCGACGTCGCTCCTCGCCGGAAATAACATTCATGAGTTCGTCCATGACGGGCGTCACGCGCTCGGCTTTCCCTGCCATTGAGGTTCTAACATGATCAGCAGACTGCTGTTGAATGGCATCCTAACAGGGATCCTTGCCGGCGTAGTTTCCTTCGGCGTTTTACACGTTTTCGTCGAGCCGCAAATGGAACGAGCAATCGCGTTCGAACAACAGAAGGAGGCAAACGAGACGCCCGTGATGGCGCGTGAGGAGCACACCTCTGACGGGCAACGCCACCAGGCGGCAGATGGTGCTCATGTCCATGGAGAGGTCGTTAGCAGAGAAACCCAGGCAGGTGTCGGCGCCCTTGTTGCGACGACAGTCTTCGGTGGTGCGGTTGGGGGACTCTTCGCTTTGGTGTTTTGCTTCCTGCATGGACGTGTGGGCAGCACGTCAGCCCGGATGCTCTCGTTTTATATAAGCATAGGGGCGTTGCTGGCTTTTGTGATCCTTCCGACGCTGAAGTATCCGGCGACTCCTCCTGGCGTAGGGCTATCAGGGACAATTGGTGAGCGAACAGCTTTCTATTTCCTACTTATAGCAGGCTCTTTGCTTCTTCAAGGAGCTAGCGTGGTGTGCTACCAAAAGCTGAAGAGGAATGTGAGTGGCTCCGCCCCATTATTAGCCATCGGTGTCTATGCGATAATGACCACTATCATGTTCGGTGTGCTGCCATCAATCAATGAAGTACCGAGCGATTTCTCAGGTGAGATTCTCTCGAATTTCCGAATGGCCTCAGTCGCTACGCAAACCGTTCTTTGGGTCGTCATCGGTTTAATCTACGGCTGGTATGCGCACCATGCGCTTTCAAGCTCGCGCAAGCGCCACATTCCTGTAAACGGTTAAGGCTCGCCGGAATAATCCGGGCTGCTCAAACCGCTCGAAACTCAACGAACGCCAAACACAGCACTTGTCGCTGCTGGGTTGTGCACGCACGAAGTTTAACAAACACACCCAAGTGCAGGAACTTAAATGAGCAAACTTAAAGAGTGGTTTCAAGGGCCACAAGATATAAGTAAGACGGAAGCTATGGAGGACTACGCAGTGGGTCGTGTCCCATCACACTACCGCTGGCCAATTCCTGCAATCATCTTAGTGCTCTTGGGAAATTCGACGGCAATGTTCTGGTTCATACTTGGTGCTGATTTAAGCTATCAGGTAGGCTGGCCCATGATGCTGTGGCCACTGGCATATTTTTTCGTTTTCGCAACCATCATCGGCGCGATTGTAATGAAGCTTGCGAGTAGCGAAGGCCTTTCTCTCAATCTGCTGACTCGCGGGCTAGGATTCGGCTATATGGGGTCAGCGTTCACATCTTTGATCTATGGAGTGAACTTCGTCTTTTACTTTATCTTCGAAGGGACAATCGTTTCCCACGCGATTGCCAACCATCTAGGGATCGCGGTCGACTCCCCAGGTGGGATAGGAATCTTCGCGGTACTGGGTCTATTGGCCATCTTCTTTGTGTGGCGCGGCATGTCATCTCTCCAGTTCCTTCAAACTTGGGGTGTGCCACTCTTCATTGGCCTGTTTGCCTTCTGCCTTTACCAACTGACTCACAACTACGACATCGTAGGCCCGCTGGGTTGGCTACCGAATGGCACGGTGGACGAAACTAAGATATGGGTTGTCATGAGCATGGCAAATGGGCAGATCGTTTTCCAAGGACTAATCGCCACCGATTATGGGCGGTTTGCAAAGCCTGGTATTACTCACAAAGGCACCACCGCGATCATGATGGGTATGTTGATACCGGTACTTCCAATTCTGTTAGCCGGCGCGATGTTGGCGCACACTCTGCTCCCCCACATTTCCACAAACGGTGTCGCAGCATCCATGGATCCTGGGTACATTTTCCCAATGGTCATGGGCCTACTAGGTGTGGTATTCGCGGTAATGACTCAGATTCGGATTAATGTCATCAACCTGTACTCGGGCTCAATTGCCCTTTCGAATACAGCTGATATGGCGCTCAACTTTCGACCGGGGCGCCAGTGGTGGATGATTTTAGTCTGGCTGATGGGGGTCATTCTGTACTCAGTAAACGTCCTCCAATACATGAATACGTTCCTGACCATCACGGGCATCCTGACGAACACCTGGGTATTCATTATCTTGGCTGACCAGTTGATCTGCCGTCGCGTGTTAAATCTGGCCCCGAGCGATTTCGTGGAGTACCGCAAAGAGTACCTTCGATCTTGGAATCCCTGCGGTGTCATCAGCTTGGTAGTGGCTGTCGCCCTCGGAGCTGCTGGTGTGTTGGGAGCCTATCCCATCTACTACGCCTCGTTTATTGCGATGATCGTGGGCCCGATCCTTCACGTGGCGTCAAGCGTGGCAACTCGGGGCCGCTTTTACTTCTCGCAATTCCCCGACGATGTAACCACAAACTGGAAGCCCAGCGAGTCATACGCCGGCCCACGCCCGATCCTAAGCGGTCACTTTATCTCCTCCTGAGACGGCAATAGCACGAGTCGCCGAGAACTGCTCGCCATGCCTAAAGGCATGGCGATCTCATCCTACTCACGCGCTCATTGGAGCGGAGAACTATGCGTAGCATAACGACTAATCAACGTCCTCCCTTTGTCCAGCCGAGTCAGCATGACGACCTCAGCACCAATCCTAAACCATTTAGGCAAGTGCCCCCGCCGACTTTTCTAGTAAAGCCCAAGCCTGCTCACCAAATGCCTTGCGCCACTGTGCGTAATATCCAGCGTCCCTCAGCTTCTGCCGGAAGGAATCAGGCGCAACATCACTGATGATCAGACCTTTATTACCGAGATCCTCTCTAACTGTGGTTTGCAGCGCCTGTAGATCAGAGCGCATGTTTACTCCTGCCTCATTGATGTGCTTGGACACGATATCCTGAAGCTCTACAGGCAGACGTGAGAAATTGACCTTGTTCCCAAGCACCCAAAAACCATCCCACATATGGTTGGTCAATGAGCAGTACTTCTGCACCTCGTAGAGCTTGGCGGAGTTTACTAACGTAAGAGGATTTTCCTGGCCCTCGACTATGTGGGTCTGCAACGCGGCGTAGACCTCTGCAAAATTTATACTCGCCGGGGCAGCATCAAAGCTTCGGAACATCGACATGATGATCGGACTCGGTGGCACCCGTAATTTCATACCGACCAAATCTACCGGGGCCGCTACCGGTCGAGTGCTGGTGGTGGTCACCCTAAATCCGTTATCCCAGATCTTTTCAAATGCGAAGAGGCCTTCACTCTTGGCTATTTCAGCCCTGATGTGTGCGCCAAGCTCACCGTCCATGGCAGCCCATACCTGATCGTAATTTTTGAAGGCAAAACCAACCGCGCTGATCTGAGCGGCAGGAATCAATGTACCGAGAATGACAGGTGGCCCTGCGTAGAAATCAATCGCACCCGAACGCGCCTGGGCAAGCATGTCGGTGTCGCCTCCCAACTGGCTACTAGGAAACACCTGCAGCGCAACGCGCCCGTCGGTGGACTCCTTTATGCGCTTCGCGGCCTCCCGCGCTCTGACATTCATGGGGTGAGTGAGCGGAAGGTTGTTTCCAAACTTCAGGTTGAACTCAGCGGCGTAGGAAAACGCGCTGTATCCGACCGTAATGCCTGAGGCTAGAGCGGCTGACGCCACTGCGGTAGTTCGGAGGAAATTACGACGGGTAAGGCTTTTCATAGTGACTCTCCTGCTTTTTTTGTTGTGGGTGCAAAGAGCTCATTGACAATCATAGATGCCGATTTGTAGTCTGTATACAGAAGACGGAAGCCTAAAAGAGTCACGTCCGTCGCTTCGCGGCCTATAGACCGCAGGCACATGTCTAGAACGGGCCTCCCGGAGGGTGCCGTGCTTGGGATAGGTCAAGGCCATCGGGCAACGCGGTTCCAAGAGATCGATGACCAGCTTTGTGATTGGGCTAAACGGGCCCAGAGAATGAGCAGTGACCCAGGAAAAGGCATCAGAGAAACGGAACATCAGATCGCCGAGCTCTGGGTATCTACAAAGGAGCAACAAAGAGGGGGGTTGGACGTATCACTCAACCGTATGCTGCCAAGACCCCTGCCCCGACTAGGGTGCTAAAAAACCGAGTACCCACGTCGACAATGAAGCAGGCTCGCCTGCATACAATAAAGTCTGGAGAAACTCATGAAGCTTACACAAGAACAAATCAAAGCTTATGATGAAGAAGGCTACATTTTGCTGCCTGGCCTGTTTACGGAACAGGAAGCCGGCTTGATGAAGTCGCGCCTTCCGAAGCTGTACCGCATGGATCGAGATGAGGTTGTTAAAGAGAAGACTGGGGTAGTCCGGACGGTCTTCGCTGCCCATACTTTCGATGATGTGTTCGCCCAGGTAGCACGTCACCCACGCCTTGTTGAGCCAGCCAAGCAGCTGCTCGGTACTGATGTCTACATGCATCAGTTCAAGATCAATGCAAAGGCAGCTTTCAATGGTGACATCTGGCAATGGCACCAAGACTTCGGCACTTGGCATCAAGACGATGGTATGCCGGAAGCTCGCGCAATGAACGTCGCGATTTTCCTGGACGAGGTCAACGAATTCAACGGCCCACTCATGTTCATCCCCCGCTCCCATAAGCTGGGACGCCTTGAAGCGAGCCATGACCGCAGCACGACCAGTTATCCATTGTGGACACTTGACAACGCCAAGGTCGCCGAGCTGGTCGACCAAGGCGGCATTGTTGCGCCGAAAGGTCGCGCGGGTACCGTTCTCATTTTCCAAAGCACCTTGGTGCACGCCTCGTCACCAAACCTGTCCCCTTGGGATCGAAATACCGTGTACGTCACAACCAACTCGGTGGACAACGCGATCACCAAGTTCAATCGACCGGACTTTATTGCCCATAGAAATTTCACTCCTATCCAAATTGTCAGCGATGACTGCCTGGACAAATTCCACGCCGCTGTCGCTTAAACATCAGCTGAGCCGGCTGCCACGCACAGCCGGCAAACGCTCATTCGAATAAAAAGGGTAGGAACCAATGAAAGATTCGATGCAGGGTAAGGTTGTGATTGTCACCGGCGCAGGTGCAATTGCTGAAGGTTGGAGTAATGGACGCGCGGCAGCAGTGCTCTACGCTCGACATGGTGCCAGGGTACTCGCTGTTGATCGCGACGCCGTCTCAGCAGAACGCACTCGCGACATTATTCGAGGAGAAGGCGGGGTCTGTGAGGTTTTTACCGGAGACGTTACTAGCTCAGCTGATATGCGCCAGATGGTCGCGGCGGCGCAAGACTATTTCGGCAGTCTGGACACCCTCCATAACAACGTTGGAATCGCCGAAATAGGCGGGCCTGTTGAGGCGAGCGAAGAAAGCTGGAATCGACTGGTGGCGGTGAACCAAACAAGTCTATTTCTAACCTGCAAATACGCGCTGCCGGTAATGGAGAAGAAAAAAAGCGGTTCAATCGTCAACATCGCTTCTATCGCTGCAGATCGCTGGCTCGGCTTTCCGTATGTCGGATACTCAGCGACGAAAGCGGCGATGATCGGTTTTACGCAAAACATCGCCGTCCAGTACGCACCACACGGGATCAGAGCAAACTGTGTATCTCCGGGGTTCATGAATACGCCAATGGTGAGCAGCTCCCTGACCGCCGCATATGGTGGAGAAACAGAAGCGATGCTCGATAAGCGTCACGCGCAATGCCCGATGGGGTTTATGGGTGATGCTTGGGATGTCGCAAACGCAGCCCTCTTTCTTGCATCTGATTCGGCCCGATACGTTACCGGTATTAACCTTGTCGTCGATGGTGGTCTGACTCTACGCTGCGCGTAGAGTGCAAAACGAAACTACTGGGAGCATGCCGTGCAGAGCGCGCGGCTGTTGCTCCCATACTTTCTTACATTTTCACACTTCCCGAATGCAGCGAAGCCAACGCTAGTGTGCATCCGCTTTCATCAACTTCTCAGCAGATGACCGTCTAGCCGGTGCACAAGTCCAAGAAATTCTCTAGACAGGGATTATCGTTATTTGGATTCCAGCACACCCCGCACTTAACTTCTGGAGAATGATCAATAGGCCAATAACTTACTCCCTCGTGATTAAACTTACTCATTGACTTGGGCACAATGGCAACCCCGAGACCTTCAGCAACCAAGTTAATTATAGACTGTTGCAAATCGGCATGCATGAATTCTTTGGGGCTGAATCCTGCATTATTGCATACCTGCATGATTGAATCGTAGAGCGGCGGAGATGTATCCCTACGGCTAATTATAAATCTCGTACCTTCCAAGCACTCTATAGTTAGTGCCTGATGCTTGTTCAAGGTATGGCTCGTGGGCAAGGCGATGCAAAGCGGCTCCGAGTGTAAGTGTCGATACTCTAGACCTTCCTCAAAGGATTGGAAGGTAACCCCCACATCGATCTCTCCCGCACGTAGTTTAGAAATCAGCTCCACTGGCAGCATCTCTTGCAAGTGCATGCTGACACTTGGGTATTGCTCTAGAAAGGTTTTAGAAATAGATGGCAAGATTGTCCATGCCACATACGAAGTGAAGCCTACTTTGAGCTCTCCTTGTAGGCCGCGGGCGACTGCTCGGGTCGAACTCACAGCATCCTGCCATGCAACCATCAGCCCACTAGCCAATCGCTGAAACTCCCTCCCTGCCGCAGTAAGTTCCACGCTACGGGATGTCCGCGACACCAAGCAGCAGCCGAGCTCGTCCTCGATGCATGCCAGCTGACGGCTGAGCGACGGTTGGGTCAAATTGACCGCGTCAGCGGCCTTGCCGAAGTGCAGGTGCTCAGCGAGCACCAGAAAGTTTCTGATTTGCTTAATTTCAAGCATCGATGCGTCCCGCGTATCAATTCTGAGAATACTAATCATTGGACTGCATCAATTGTCAAGCTTAAAATCCAACACCCCCACTGAGTAGGCTCGCTAAATGAACACGGTTGTCTTGGTTGTCCTCCCAATTTTTAGCCTTATCCTCTTAGGGTTCATCTGTGGGCGCACTAACCGACTTGGTGATCAGGGAGCATCAGAATTAAACAAATTTGTCGTATGGCTTTGCCTGCCAGCCTTATTATTCAAAACAACCGCAACCACCGTTTTTGCTGAAATTTGGCATCCCGGTTTTATCATAAGCTTCGGCGCAGGCACTTTAGCGGTTTTTTTGGGCACCGTGCTCTGGAAATTATCGCAGGGGAAAAAACTGGTTGAAGGAAGCATTGATGCGCTGAGTGCTTCATACGCAAATACAGGTTATATTGGAATTCCGTTATGCCTGATGATTCTCGGCCAGGAGGGTATGCAGCCTGCTCTGATATCCACACTTATCATCGTTTGCTTCATGTTTGGGATCGCACTGACGCTCATAGAAATAGGTTTGCAAAGCGATAGCACCTTCTACGGCGCTGCAAAGTCCGTGGGCAAGGCACTGCTTAAAAACCCATTGGTCATAACCCCAATCATCGGAAGTTTATGGGGATGGAGTGGCTCGGGAATTCCGACACCTCTAGCCAGCGTTCTAGACTTGTTAATCGCTGCGACTACTCCATGCGCTCTCATTTCCCTAGGCCTGTTCCTGTCCAAAAAACATACGTCCTGCGAGAAAGGTGCTTGGCCGTTAATCCTCATTAAACTGTTTGTTCAGCCGGCCATTACTTGGGTGCTTGCATTCAAAGTGTTTGCTCTGCCTTCCATGTGGGCGCATTCCGCGGTGCTGCTAAGCGCGATGCCTACGGGCACAGGCCCATTCATGATTGCCGAGTTCTATCGACGCGAAGCAGCAGTGATAGCAAAAGTCATACTGATCACAACGTTGGGCTCAATCTTTACCCTGTCTGCGTGTGTGTACTGGATCGGCCTTAACAAGCTCTAAAAGAGAATCGTTATTCTGCATTCGCCCAAGCACGCCTAGTATCCGGGGCACCGGTAAGCAACAGCGAATACAGCCCTGCATTCCTGTCAGAGGATTCCAAGCGAAGTCCCAAGGCGTCAGTAGAAATTCCTAACATCGGGGTGAACGCCAGCGACAGGGCGAGGTATCACTTTTTAGTCAAGCACATTAACAGGCGAACCCTGCCAAGCCAACACCGCGACTCGGGACTGGCTGTCATCAGTGTTTATCCAACGAGCAGACGCCGAGTACTTATGCTCCTCGTGTATAGCTCTTGGTAGATCGAGTTGAGTAATCTCTTCATTGCTGTGAAGCCACTGCTGGCTCAATGCTTGACTCGCAATCAGCAGCCTAACGCTAACTTGCTTCCGCGCTCTTCAAAATCAATAAAAAACTTGGTTGCAGTCGAATCCTGGAAAATGAAGCTTGCGCTTTGGTTCGAACAGCGATGCTCGTGTGAGATCGGGGACAATGTGCGCGGCACTCTGGCAACGACTACCAAGAAGCATGTTTCCAACCAAATGCATTCTTAACAGATCATCGAGTTCCGCAGCGACTCAACCAGCACATCATAGAAATCCTCCACCTCATCAACTCCAGAAGCACGAAGACTGGCATGAACTAATCCTCGGCCTATGTGCAAATGGACGGGAATACTTGCTTTCCGAAGCACGCTCGCGTACGCAATCCCGTGGTCGAACAGCGGGTCATACTCAGCGACGCCAATGAATGCCGGAGCCAAGCCGATTGCGTTGTCGATTTCCAACGCGAGGGCTCGGGGATCGGCTTTGCGTACGTGTCCGGGAACGTAGCTTTCCAACGAGGCCAACAAGCCTGCGGTAGTGAGCATGGGTGCCTCTGCGTGTGCCTGCATAGAGCGCAGCTCGACGCTAGCGGTCAAAACCGGGTAGACCAATGCTTGGAGCTTGGGCTGCGGCAAATTCATTTCTCTTAGAGCCACGCATAGACCAGCAGCCAGTGAGCCACCAGCACTATCGCCTGCAACCGAAAGGCAGTCCTTATCTAGCTGAGGGAAATCACCGCGACGTAAGGTATGCCAGGCCTCTAGCCCATCTTCAAGGGGGGCTGGGAACGGGTGCTCTGGGGCTAGTCGATAATTCACAGCCACAATCGCTATCGGAATGCGACGTAACACCGCGAACGCAAACCAATCATGAGTTTTGTGACTTCCCATACTCCAACCGCCGCCATGGAAGTACACCAAGGTAGGCCAACCTGTTGATGGTGCCGGTGCTTCAGGTAAGTAGATGCGAATGGCTAAACCATTGATTTCGTCATCTTCAACCTTGATTCCACTTGGTCTCAATGGTGTGAAGTACCGACAAGCTTCAGCGAAAGCTTCGCGGCGGTCGGCGATTGCATCACTTCTCGAGGCGAAGCTCGCACTCTCCTTTACGTAGGTTGCCAATGCGGGGGCGAGGTTGTAGTTGGCCATTTTTAATATTCCCCTTGTGAAAGTCCCCCCCAGCCTAGCGAGATCCTCTAATCCAGGTGCTGCTCTTAGCCAGCTGGTCTTTTGTGATTCTCGCAATGTGGGAAACAGCGGTCGTTCTAACGACGATCTCATTTTGTCCTTCCAGCACCTGCACATAGGATCAGCTACCAGTTGCCGGCCAAACGAGCCAGCCATCAAATGCAGCCTGGAGAACAAGAATGGCAATCCATGAATACGCCGAGGAATACAACAACGGCGAGAACCGCAATGTTGCTGTCAGTGATGAGACTCTCGAAAAACTTTCCCGTTGTTCCAGCGGGTCTCTGACCACACAACTGTTTAAACGCGGTTTTCGTCAACCGGCGTTCGTCGGTCTTCGCGCCATGTGCGCTCAAGCTAAGCCCTTTGCCGGTCGTGCTTTCACGATGCGCTTTATACCTGCTCGTGAGGATATCGATACCTACGGCACCATGACGACCAAGCCTAATGGCGACAATCTTCAATGGCAGGGTATCGAGCAAGTGCAGGCTGGTGATGTGCTGGTAATCGATAGCCGCAACGATCCGGCAGCCGCATCAGCGGGCAATATCCTTGTAACAAGACTTCTCGCCCGTGGCGCTCGTGCCATCGTGACTGACGGCGCTCTGCGCGACGGGAGCGAGATTGCGGCGATGACACTGCCAGCCTATGCCCGTGAAATCACCGCCACAACCCGCATCTCCTACCACCACGTTGCCGATCTGCAAGTTCCGATTGGCTGTGCCGGAGTTGCCGTATACCCCGGCGATGTCGTCGTCGGTGATGCAGACGGCTTGACTCTCGTTCCGGCCTACCTCGCAGAAGAGCTAGCTGATGTCTGCCTGGAGCAAGACGACATCGAAAACTACCTTGCTATGCGAATCGCATCCGGCGAGGCCCTGTGGGGTATCTATCCACCCAGCGCAGAAGCAGTTGCGGCCTATCAAGACTGGGTTGCATCAGGCCGTCCAGCCATTCCATCCATCATTTCCAAGAAGGATTGATCCCATGGCACAGCATAAACACGCGCAAACTATTCGCCGTTACTTCGACGCCTGCAATGAAGCGGACTACGACAAGTTGGTGTCCTGCTTCACCGCCGATGCAGTGCATTACTTCCCCGACGGCTTACCTGATATCCCGTGGTGTACCGCAGACACCATCGCTCGTAAGTGGCAGTGGTGTGTCGAAAATCTTGGCTCTCAGTGGACAATAGAGAAGATCCTGATCAGTCATGACAGTGATGAAGCAGTGATCGAATGGACTCATTGGAAGAGCAAACTGGGCACGGCACTGCGGGGAGATGAGTGGTACATCTTTGATAAGGACAGCGGCCTGATCAAGGAGATCCGGGCCTACTACGCCTCCCCCGCCGATAAGCAAGTGACCATCAACGAGTTAGTTGGCTTCGACTACGCAGGCCGTGATTATCACCTGGAGCCGTTGGCTCACTCCGAAGCCGAGGAAATCTAATCATGACTAAAGTCACTGCCCACGCCTCAGTCGACGCCGCAGTAAACCAGGCCACCGAGGCAGCACCTTACTGGGCTGAATCCAGTATCTCTACTCGCGCTGCGCTACTGCGTGGACTGGCTGAAGCCCTGGAAGCTCATAAGGGCGATCTGGTCACTATCGCTGACGAAGAAAGTCACTTGGGTTCGGCCCGCCTGACAGGAGAGATTGCGCGTACTGCATTTCAACTGCGAGGGTTTGCAGAACAGCTCGAAGCGGGCGCAGCTCACAAGCGCGTCGTGGATGAAGCGATTGCAGGAGCTCCACCCGCTGGACGACCTCAACTCACTCGCATCCTGCGACCGGTTGGGCCTGTGGCAATGTTCTCAGCCAGCAACTTCCCGTTTGCTTTTTCGGTGCTTGGCGGAGACACAGCCTCTGCTTTGGCAGCAGGCTGTCCAGTCGTTGTGAAAGCTCACTCAGGACACCCTCGCCTTTCGAAGGCCGTTTTCGATTTGGCACGACAAGTAGTTCGCTCTCAGCAACTACCTGAAGGTTTGTTGACCCTCGTTGAGGGCGCTTCACGAGGTAGTGGCGGCCATCTCGTTCAACATCCCGAGATCAAAGCAGTAGCGTTTACCGGCTCATATCAGGGTGGAACCGCATTGTGGCGTCTTGCTAACGAACGCCCTGTTCCAATCCCCTTTTTCGGCGAGTTGGGATCAATCAACCCACTGGTCGCATTACCTGAAGCGTTGGAGGCTGACAGCCAGAATCTGGCAAACACCTTGGCCGGTTCAATCACAATGGGGTGTGGGCAGTTCTGCACGAGCCCAGGAGTTATTGTGGTTTTAAAAGGTGATCGCACCGAGCAATTCATCTCGCAGTTGAGCGACGCACTTAAACCTATCCAGACCCATGCGATGCTCACACTTTCCATGCGTGAAGGCTTCGAACATGCCAGCTCATTGGTCGCAGAACATGCCCAGACTCTTGTAGTTGGTATAGATGGCGCAGGCCCGGCTCCACGGCTCTATCGAACTGATGCGCACACCTTCATCGCAAGTTCACAGCTTCGAGAGGAGATGTTCGGGCCAGCTGCGGTAATCGTTGAGGCTTCTAGCCTCATTGAGGTCGAGCAGGTACTTCGTGCTATCGGTGGAACCCTGACCACTACGCTCTGGGGAGCCAGAAATGACACTCCAGCGAATCGATCCTTGGTGCGTGCTGCAGAAAGCGTCTCTGGTCGAGTGTTGTTCAACGGTGTCCCTACTGGCGTTGCCGTTTGCGCGGCTCAGAACCACGGCGGCCCGTGGCCTTCGTCGACGGCACCGCAGACCACGTCAGTTGGATACGCGTCACTGGAACGCTTCCTCCGTCCAGTTGCCTTGCAGGATGCTCCTGCTTGGGCCCAAGCGTAAGGAGAGCGTCCTGATGATGCGTCATATCGTTATGTTCCGCCGTCTACCCGATGTACCAGTTCAACCACAGCTTGAAGCCGAACTGGTGGAACGCATGCGGGCACTGCCTAATTACATCGATTTCATCCGTGACTGGCATGTAGAGACCAACGAACTTGAACGCTCTATCTGTTGGGACTATCTGCTCGATTCCAGTTTCGACAACGCCGAGGCCGTAGAGCAGTACTTGCCCCATCCGGCGCACCAAGCGTTAGTGAAAGACCTCAAGCAATACTTCGAGTGGGCGGCCGTCGACTACACCGCCTGAAACTCGCTGCAATAACAACAAACGCGTCTCAATGAGGACGCGCGGAGACAGTAATGAAAAATAAGAAGCCCTATCGCTGGACGATCTTGGGAATGCTGTTCGTGGCGATGGTTATCAACTATGTTGACCGGGCTGCTCTTTCCATCGCTATGCCATTCATCACCCAGGACTACCACCTGACGCCATCTGAAAAGGGGCTGATATTCAGCAGTTTCTTTTTTGGATATGCGTTGTTCTGTTTCGTCGGTGGCTATCTAGCTGATCGTTTCGGCCCTAAACGCGTCCTTACATGGTCTATGGGGTTCTGGTCGGTATTGTGTGGTTCGACCGCACTGGCTTTCAATTTCTGGTCGCTATTGATCGTAAGGGCGCTTTTCGGGGTTGGTGAAGGGCCGGTAAGCACTACCGCGAACAAGGCTATCAACAGCTGGTTTCCAATCAAAGAGCGCGCTCGTGCCATCGGCTTTGCCCAAGCTGGCGGGCCGCTGGGTGGTGCACTCGCCGGGCCTATCGTGGGTTTTCTGGCCTTGTGGCTAGGGTGGCGTGTCGCGTTCGTCGTTATTGCGGTGCTGGGCATCATCTGGGCGCTGGCTTGGTGGCGTCTGGCCACTTCAACGCCGGTTGAGCACCCGAACGTTGGCCAAGAGGAGCTGGCTTTGATCAATCTTGATCGTGAAGCTCCCGTGCAGTCCGCGAGTGACGCCCCAAAAACGCCGGTGCTTGATGTGATTCGGCAGCGCGCAGTGATCGTCATGGGACTCTCGTTGTTCTGCTACAACTACATCCTTTACTTCTTCATGACATGGTTCCCAAGCTATCTAATCGATGCTAAAGGCATCGATCTCAAGTCCATGAGCATCGTCACCGCCCTCCCCTGGTTCGTAGGAACTCTGGGATTCATCGGTGGCGGATTCTTGATCGACTGGGTATTCAAACGTACTGGTCGGCGGCTGTTTTCGCGCAAGGTCGTGTTGGTGACTTGCCTGCTCATCTCTGCGATTTGCGTAGGTCTGACCGGGCAACTCAGTAGCGTGACCAGCGCCGTGATCGTGATGACCATTGCGGTCGGATTCTTGATGCTCTCTGCACCTGCCTATTGGTCGATGATCCAAGACGCGGTGCCCGATCATCAGGTCGGTACCGCCGGCGGCTTCATGCACGGTCTCGCCAATCTGTCGGGTATTGTCGCGCCAACAGCGACGGGCATGATCATACAGTCCACTGGAACCTTCGGGAGCGGGTTCGCTCTTGCGGGCATTTTGGGTGTGATCGGGGCGGTGATCGTGGCTTTTTTTGTGACCAACAGGGCCGTTTCAAATCCGGTGCTAGCAACGGCTTGAATTCAAGAAGCTGAGCTGGTTCAACCTGGCTCAGCCCCTTGCAGAATGAGGAAACAGTTTATGCAAACCTTGCTGATTACCGGAGCTGCGGGCATCGTTGGTACAGCCCTTCGTCCCTTACTGCGTGAGCACTACACGCTCAGACTGCTGGATCGTCGCTCAGTGGGCTCGTTGCACTCAGACGAGACAGAGATCGTTGGCGACCTAACAGATCCTGCCCTGGTGGAGCGCGCTGTTGAAGGTGTTGATGGAATCCTCCATCTGGCCTGCGCTCATGGGACAGACATTGCATTCCAGACCACGGTTGAACCTAATTACCACGCAACCCTTTATCTGCTCGAAGCCGCGCATCGCCATGGTGTCAAACGGTTCATTTTCACCAGCAGCCACCATGTGATCGGCCAGTATCGTACCGACGCTGCTGAAACATTCGACGACATGCCGCCGGCCCCCGACAGCTACTACGCGATGAGCAAGGTGTTCGGCGAAGCGGCCTGCGCTGCATTTACCCAGAGATATAACCTGGCAACATTCGTGATTCGTATCGGTAATGCAGATGCTCAAGTCGCCGACGCCCGTCGACTACGGATGTGGACGAGTGCGCGCGATCTCGGGCAATTAGTCCGGATTGGCTTAGAGCACCCTGAGGTTCGACACGAAGTTGTCTACGGCGTATCAGAGAGCCCCAACCCGCTGTTCCACAATCCTCGGGCAAGAGTGCTGGGTTACCGCCCTCAAGACAATGCAGAAGACAATCTTGCTCCCGGATATTTGGCTTATGAAGAAATGGATCCTGAATGTTCGGGCCGTGATCACGTTGGCGGCGCCTATGCCGGAAACAAACTGGTGAGCCTTCTGGGTGCGCAGTCATGAAGATCACGAGCCTGAAGACCTTTGTAGTCGAGATCCCTTTCCATGACGGCGGCAAGGAAAAGGTCATCACCCCCCTGACCTGGCATACGCTGGAGAACGTTCTAGTTCGCATTGAGGACGAGCTTGGAAACGTGGGATGGGGAGAGGCCTTTGGGTACTTCGTTTCAAGTTCAGTGCAGGCAATGATCGATCGCCTGATCTCCCCCCTCATCGTCGATCAAACGGTAAACGATATTCCAGCCTGGAACCTCAGCGCCCAGCTCCGGCTGCACATTTTTGGTCGCTACGGCGTCACCATGTTCGGTTTATCGGGCGTCGACATGGCGCTGTGGGATTTGAAGGCTCGCCGTGAAGGACTTCCGCTACATCGATTGCTGGGTACAACCGCACGCGATTCGCTTCCAGCATACGCAAGCCTTGTCCGGTACAACGACAGCGTTATCGGGCCGGCCACGTGCGAGCGCGCACTGCGCGAGGGTTTCAACACCATCAAGCTGCATGAAAACTCACTCAAAGAAATCGCCGCTTGCCGTCATGCCATCGGTGACGATGTTCCGCTGGCCACCGACGTCAACTGCTCATGGACTGTCGACGACACTCGTGAGTTGCTTCCAGCGCTGGCTGAGATGAATCTCGCATGGTTGGAAGAGCCAATCTTCCCGCCTGAAGATTTCGCGACTCTCTCGAGCTTACGCGGCCAAGGCGTTGCCATCTCGGCAGGTGAAAACTGGTGCACCGCCGTTCAATTCGAAAACGCCTTGGCGCTGGGTGCGGTCGACTCAATTCAACCCTCGGTAACCAAGGTAGGAGGTATCAGTGAGTGTCTTCGGATCGCCGAACTCGCAAGCCGATATAACACCCTAGTCCTACCTCATAGCCCGTACTTCGGCCCGGGCTTGTTAGCCACGCTGCATCTCGCAGCCGTTCAACCAAAGGTGCCGTTAATCGAGTACCACTACGTTGAAACGGATGGCTGGCTCTACGACGTCAAAGGCCTACTGGATGGTGGATCGATGCAAGTCCCAACCGGGCACGGTCTGGGCCTTGATCTGAACTTGGGCGTTTTTGAGCAATTCCTCAAGAATTAGACACCTTCTTCTAACGAACTAAACCACTTCCTCCGGCGTGCAAAGTGCGCCGGATGGGACGTTGCATGCCCGATTTCAGGAGCATCCATGAAACGTGTAGAACTCAAGAATAAAACTTGGTCTCTGGCACTCATTCCCGAATGGGGCGGTCGGGTCGCGCTACTGCAGGCAACCGGATTGGATATCGTGACCCCGATCACTTCGGAATCCTTTGATCCCGTCGCTTGGCCTAAAGGTGGGATCTATCCACTCATGCCTTATTCCAACCGCATTCGGGACTCCCGACTGGCGCATGGTGGAATCACTCACGCCCTTCCTCCCCATCCTGAAGTTCTTCCTCACACCCTGCATGGGGTTTCCCAAACCTTGCCGTGGCTGGTCGCCAACCACAGTGAACGCAATGCCACGCTTACCTGCGACTACGACGGCGAACATTGGCCTTGGCCTGTGCGTTTTGAACAGCAATTCACACTCAACGATGATCAGTTACACATCGAAATAGCTGTGACAAATCTGGGGAATTCTTCGATGCCCGCAGGACTGGGTCTGCACCCGTACTTTCATCGCCATGCAGGAATGCGCGTGGAATTGGGTCTGGTTCGCGTATGGGAAATCGATAATGCCTACCTGCCAACCGGAGTGGATCATTCAAAGCACCGTTCAATTGTGATCAGCGAAAAGATAAGCGAAGAGCTCGCCATCTACGGATCCGAATGGAACGGCGAGTTGAAGGTGAGTTATCCCGAAGGCCGACTGACCCTGCTGACAAAAGCACCACTGAACCACTTCGTCGCATTCGCACCAGTAAACGCCCCGTACGTTTGCCTTGAGCCGGTTTCGCACCTTGCAGATGCCTTTAACAGCCCCCCCAGCCAATGGCATGACCGGGGCACCCATGTTCTCGAGCCCGGCGAAAGCCTGGCCGCATCACTGAAGTTTCATTGGCAACCTAACTGAACTTGCCGGACTACCGGCAATGCAACGCCGCCCATCGAAGGAAAATAATAAGAATGAAAACTCTCCAGCTCCGCTCATCTTCCGTCCCATTTTTCACCCTGGTTGCATCTGGGCTCATCCCCACCTGTGCCCAAGCGGACTTCGTCCACGACAGTAAGGCTGCGCTGACGCTACGAAACTTCTACTACAACCATGACCTACGCGATTCGTCGGCTCCCGCACAATCGAAAATCGAGGAGTGGGCTCAAGGATTTATCTTCAAGGCTCAATCTGGTTACACCGATACGCCGATTGGATTTGGGGTGGACATGTACGCAGGATTGGGCATAAAGCTGGACTCTTCTCCGGATCGCAGCGGTAGCGCCCTCCTTCCGGGTGCCTACAATCGCGCGGGCGGGCCACGTAACGCAGACCCTCGATCGGTCGATGAGTACTCAGAAGCAACAGCGGCAGTAAAAATGAAGATATCCAAAACTGAACTGAAGGTGGGTGGACTCTTTCCGAAGATCCCATTGGTTTACGCCGGCGACTCCCGGCTGCTTCCTCAGTTTTTCGAAGGCGCAATGCTCGATAGCAGCGAGATTGATCATTTCACCTTTAGCCTCGGCCAGATGAGGCAGGTCAACTATCGCGAGTTCAGTGGTTCGCGCGCGATGCAGACGGGAAACTATTTGAACGTCACCAGCGACCGCTTCAACTACATCGGAGGCACCTGGTCTCCCGAAAACAGCCTGTCGCTCGGCATCTGGGGCGGACGTTTGGAAGACGTGTATCAGCAAGTTCTCTACACCGGCACGAAGTTTGTGGATGTTGGTGGATGGAGGCTGTCGGGCACTCTCAACTATCTCGACAGTGATGAAAGCGGCGTGGCGCGTGCCGGAAACCTGGATAGCCGCATGACATCGGGGCTGGTGAGTGCGGCCTACGGTTTCCAGAAGGTCACGTTGGGTTACCAGCACAACGCTGGCGATAGCGCACTGCCTTTCCTTCACGACACCGATCTGCCAGGCGTTGCCAACGCAGTCCAGGTGCTGCGGTTTGATCGTGCTGGAGAACAATCCGTGCAGGCTCGCTACGACATCGATTTTGCAGGCCTAGGTGTGCCAGGCCTGGCCGCATTCGCGCGCTACGTGCACGGTGAGGATTTCACAGTAAAAGGCATAGCAGGCAAAGAGTGGGAACGGAACATCGACGTGAGTTATGTGATTCAAAGCGGCCCACTGAAAAACTTGGCACTGCGCCTGCGCAACGTTGAAATTCAGGGGGATGCCACAGGGCGGCGCGATGAAAACCGCGCCATCATTTCATACACGTTCGCGCTGAAATAGGATCAGGCCGGCCCGCGCGTGATAGCCGCTGGGGTGCCACGGCTATCTGCTGGTGTACTCATGACAGTGCCCGACCAGGGCGCAGTTTTCAGAGCATCTCGGCTGACTGCCTGGCGCGCCGAGGTGATGAACAGAGAGGCACCATCAACGCCTCCAAAGCAGAGATCCGTGGGTGATGAGACAGGCACGCCAAGCATCCGCTCCAGATTTCCTTCTCGGTCGAATTTGACGATACTCCAACCGCCAGAGAGCGCTGTCCAGATGCTTCCTTCTTCATCCACAGCCAGACCGCTCAACAAACCAGAACCCTTTGGAAGCGTTGCGAATCTCCGAACTTGCCCTGAGCGCTCCAGTCGGAAGATCGTCCCGGAATCGGCAGCCAGAGCAAAAAGCTGGCCACTCTGGGAATCCCAGGCAAGTGCACTGACAGCCTCACTAAACTGCCACTGGCTATTGAGCGTTCCGTCGCGCTTCACTTCTCCAACCTTCCACGTGCCCCCGAGCATTCGAGTCGCTGCCCACAGCCGGCCATCACGGTCAGTGCAAATGCACGCGGGGGCACCGAAGCCGTAGTGACCTCGGGATCTGACTACCCCATCAACGATGAAGAAGAACTCCTCGTCAGCGGCCACGAACAGGCCATTGGAAGTCAGCTCCATGCCGCTGATTGGCCGCTCAGACTGAAAGATCTTCTCGGTGCCTTTATCGTCATGGCGATAAATCGCGGGCCCTAACTTGTCGGCCCAATAGAGACACGACTCCCGCTCGCTCCACCTTGGCAGCCCTCCCAGGAAAGCCCACCGGTCACTGAGAGGCTGCAAGACATCGGGATTCGAGGGGTTTTGCCGCACTGCCAACTGACTGCCAACCCTCTGCGCCGAAGCCGCAACCTCTGGGCCGATCAGCTCAAGGCGATCACGATCCAGACGATAGGCAGGGCCTGCGATGCTCAACGCGCCACGTACCTGACCCGAACCATCCACGACAGGGGCAGCTACACACCGAATGCCCATCGCGATTTCCTCATCATCGATGGCATATCCACGCGCGCGGGTAACTTCAACTTCAATAGCGAGTCGATGTTTATCAGTGATCGTCAGAGGGGTCAGGGGTACCAACTGCATTCGTTTGATGAGGTCACGGCGTTCACCCTCACCCATGGCGCTCAGGATGGCCTTGCCCTGACCTGTGCAATACATCGGCTTGCTCTGGCCCATGGCAGCGGCGGAGCGGTGAGTATGAGCACCATCACAACGTTCAAGGGAGAGAACTTGATCTCCCTCTCGGATAGCAAGATATGCGGTCTCGCCAGTAAGGTCTCGCAACGATCTCAGTTCGAAGCTAGCTGCGGCTACCAAATCTGGTTCCAACCAAGCACCCCGAACCATCTCCAAATAACGGAAACCCAAACGGTAGCGTTTACTTGTTGGATCGCGCCGAACCATCCCGCGATCGACCAGTAGGCCAAGTAATCTGTAAAGCGTTGAGCGCGGAAGATTTACTCGGGCAGCAAGCAGCTGACTATCGAGTCCCTCAGGTGCTAGCCCGATAGCTTCGAGTAGATCAAAGGCTTTTTCTAATGATGCGGTGCCTTTGCCTGCGTCCATCGGAAACCCCTCATAGTTTCTTAGGAGGAATATCATAATATGGGAGATGATTTTTACATCAATGCCGGAGTTCGCAGTACCAGTCTCACATTACAGGACAAGGGTACTCAGCCCACCCCGCGCTAGAGGTTTAGCTAATCGCGGTTCACCTACGCAATCAGGAAATTGCTAAGCAGCAGCCAATACGTGAAGAGGCGCGGGAATGCCTCGTCGGCGAGCTGAAGGCGGCACTATGTGAGGCCAGGTCGCGCATAGGCGAAAAGTGCTGAATACATCTTTTGCTGAATGGTGTGGCTCTCTGAGAGATCAACAATTGATGCTCTTTCAACGCTCAGTCCAAGACGAAGAAGTATCCCCTCTAGCGTTCCATCTCGGCACCGCTCAGTACGCGAACTCATGTCCCAACTCACTTTCCATCCACTCCAAAAAACGCCTTACACGCGGAAAGCCGGAATGCGCCTTTGGAAACACTAAATGGTGAGCGGCCACTGGGGCGCTGAGGGATTCTGGCTTGACTTCTACTAACGCGCCGGACGCCAAGTACTTCTGCGCGAGCAGCGTACTTTCCAACGCGAATCCAAGCCCGTGGCTGGCGGCCTCAAGTGACATATAGGATCGATCGAAACTCAATGTGTAGGGTCTTTCCGGTCGAGCCAAACCATGTTGGGCGAACCATTGTGGCCACTTTAGCAGCGTGGCTTCAGACAACACCAAATCACAATCGAGTAGATCCGAAGCAACTTGAATGGGTTGTTGGGCAAGCAATTTCGGTGAGGTTAAGACGGCGAATTTTTCATTTTGCACTGTACGAACCTCATAGCTTGGCCAATTAGGCATGCCATGGCGGATATCCACATCAATCTTGTCGCGGCTGAAGTGCAGTGACTCGTATGAGCATGACAGGTTGAGTTGAATATCTGGATTACTCGCGCGAAACGCCTCCAATCGCGGCATCAGCCAGAGCAGGCCGAAGCTAGGCGATGAATGCAGCCGCAGACAATCGAGACTGACATCGCTCGCTGCACGCTCGGTTGCCACTGCAAGGCTGTGGAGAATTCCGGAGACCTCTTTCAGGTACTGCTCCCCCACCGGAGTCAGGGAGACACCACGTGCCGCTCGCACGAATAATTGCCTACCAATCATCCCTTCAAGCTTGGCCAACTGGTGGCTAACAGCTGATGGCGTTAAATCCAATACTTCAGCTGCTCTGGCAACGTTTCCGAAGCGAGCCGTCTGCTCGAAGGCTTGAATTGCTCTCAGCGGTGGAAGGATGGTTGGCGTATCGGCATCAGTGCGCATCGCGTCCTCATTACATTTTTTTAGATTATTGGACTGTCTACCATTCAATCACCTAGTGATCGGCATGACGAGTGCTGAATTTTTTTCAGCATCGAGTGATATTCACGTTATTGCTCAGGACACCCTCGGAGAACAAGCTGAGTCATCGGTTCTTCTTGGATCGACCAATAAAAACAATTTGAGGTACTCCTCCATGCTTCTCCAAGGCAAAGTCGCAATCATCACTGGTGCTGCATCTGCCCGTGGCATTGGCCGCGCGACAGCGACCACTTTTGCGCAACAAGGGGCTCACGTCGTGATCCTCGACCTGGATGAATCCGCTGCTCGTGATGCCGCAGCTTCTCTTGGCGAAGGTCATCTCGGTCTTGCCGCCAACGTTGCCGATGAATTTCAGGTTCAACAAGCCGTTGCCAAAATCATCGAGCACTTCGGTCGCATCGACGTACTTGTCAACAACGCTGGCATCACCCAGCCCCTCAAGACTCTGGACATCCGCCCCTCTGACTACGACAAAGTGCTGGACGTCAGCCTGCGCGGCACCCTGCTCATGTCACAGGCAGTGATCCCGGTAATGCGTCAACAATCTTCCGGCAGCATCGTGTGTATGTCCTCCGTTTCTGCTCAACGCGGCGGTGGCATTTTCGGTGGCCCTCATTACAGCGCCGCCAAGGCAGGCGTTCTTGGATTGGGCAAAGCCATGGCGCGTGAGCTAGGGCCGGAAAACATTCGCGTCAACTCCATCGCACCCGGCTTGATTCACACCGATATTACCGGCGGCTTGATGGAGGATGATCGTCGCCACGCGATCATCGACGGGATTCCCTTGGGCCGACTCGGCGCAGCACAGGATGTCGCCAACGCAGCACTGTTCCTGGCCAGCGACCTATCCTCTTACCTCACAGGTATCACGCTGGATGTGAACGGCGGCATGTTGATTCACTGAGTACATCTGGGCGGGCCTGCGCGGCCCGTGCGGTTCTGGATCGACGACACGTCGGGTTCGATGTCCCGGCGGTCAATAAAAACAAGAGATCAGACCATCATGACAACCCTGTCGCTCGAAGCGGTTTCGACCGTGCGTTCCAATGCCTACCGTAAAACTGCCTGGCGCCTTATGCCATTCCTGATGCTGTGCTACCTGTGCGCCTATCTTGATCGCGTCAACGTCGGGTTTGCCAAACTGCAGATGATGAACGATCTGGCGCTCAGCGAAACTGTCTATGGACTTGGCGCTGGCATGTTCTTCATTGGCTACTTCCTCTGCGAAGTCCCCAGCAACATCATTCTCCACAAGGTCGGTGCGCGGGTCTGGATCGCACGCATCATGATCACCTGGGGCATCGTCTCGGCGATGTTTGCCTTCGTTGAAACCGCCTGGCAGTTCTACGCCCTTCGCTTTCTTCTAGGCATTGCCGAAGCCGGTCTCGCGCCTGGCCTGTTGCTCTACCTGACCTACTGGTTTCCATCCTATCGTCGCGCACGCATGACCGTGTTGTGGTTCATCGCCATTCCGCTGTCGGGGATGGTGGGTGGCCCCCTTTCCGGCTGGATCATGAATCACTTCGCCGGCATGCACGGGTGGGCGGGCTGGCAATGGATGTTCGTTCTTGAGGCCGTTCCGACCGTTGTTGTTGGTCTTTTGGTTCTGAGCTACCTGAAGGACGGGGTGCATCAGGCCACCTGGCTCAACGACGAAGAAAAAGCGCTTATCACTCGGGAACTGGCGGAAGACGATCAGCAGAAAGTCACCCATGCCTCCGTCGGCGAATTCATTCGCGACCGTCGTTTGTGGTTACTGGCTGCGATCTACTTCTGTGTGGTGATGGGACAGTACGCAATCACTTTCTGGCTGCCCACCCTAGTGCGTAATTCAGGCGTTTCCGACCCTCTGCATATCGGCTTTCTTACCAGCCTGCCCTACCTCTGTGCCATCGCCGCCATGCTGTTGGTTGGGCGCAGTGGTGACAAGCATCGTGAGCGCCGCTGGCATCTCATCGTGCCGATGATTGCCGGCGCTATCGGCTTGAGCCTAGCGGCGCTAATGGGGGGAAATCCAACCCTGTCCATCCTCAGTCTTTGCTTGGCCGCATCCGGCATTTTGTCTGCGACCTCATTGTTCTGGATGTTACCGACCACACTGCTAGGTGGCGTTTCTGCCGCCGCCGGCATCGCGGCGGTGAACAGCTTCGCCAACCTCGCAGGGTTCTGCTCGCCCTATCTGATCGGCTGGATCACCACAATCACGGGCTCCAGCGCCATCGGCATGTACCTGATCACCGGCGTGCTGTTCGCCGGCGCCGCTCTGGTGCTGCGCATCCCCGCAGCCTTGGTCAATCGTTGAGTTAATGGAGTTTCACCATGACTACTAATCCTTCACTCGCTTCATCCACGACCCTGGTTGAACGCGCACACAATATCCGCCGCCATGCGCTGCGAATGGGCCAAGTACAAGGACAGGGCTATGTTGGCCAGGCCCTCGGTGCTGCCGACCTGCTGGCGGTCTCCTACTTCCATGCCATGAACCATCGGCCAGAAGATCCAGAATGGGAACAGCGAGACCGCTTCTATCTCTCCATCGGTCACTACGCGATTGCGCTGTACGCGGCCTTGATCGAAGCCGAAATCATCCCGCTCGATGAGCTGGAAACCTATGGTTCGGATGACAGCCGTTTGCCGATGTCGGGCATGGCCGCCTACACCCCTGGGATGGAGATCACCGGTGGATCGCTGGGTCAGGGGTTGGGCATCGCGGTCGGTGCCTGCTTGGGCCTCAGGCGTAAGGGCTCATCCTCCTTCGTATACAACCTGCTGTCGGACGGCGAGCTGAATGAAGGCTCGACTTGGGAAGCGGTGATGTCGGCCTCGCACTGGAAACTCGACAACCTGATCGCCATCGTCGACGTCAACAACCAGCAAGCCGACGGCTACTCCAGTGAAATCCTGTCATTCGAACCCATCGTCGATCGATGGCAGGCGTTTGGCTGGTTCACCCAGCGCGTCGATGGCAATGACCTTGACGCGCTCGTCGCCGCCTTCGATGCCGCGCGCAACCACTCAGCCGCCCAGCCGCGCGTGATTATCTGCGACACAAAAATGGGCAAAGGCGTGCCGTTCCTGGAAAACCGCGAGAAGACCCACTTCATCCGCGTGGAAGAACACGAGTGGGATCTGGCACTGAGCAACCTTGAAGAAGGAAAAGACCAATGAGCAACGCCGCTAACACTCCGACGTCAACTGGCGAGCCAATCAAAAAACGCCTGACTACTTCGGCGATGATTGCTTCCATTGCCTCCGAAGGCCAAGCGACTAAATCGGCCCCATTCGGACACGCATTGGCTGCATTGGCTGATCAGCGCTCGGACATCGTCGGTCTTTCCGCTGACCTGTCCAAGTACACCGACCTGCACATCTTTGCCAAGGCACACCCGGATCGCTTTTATCAAATGGGCATGGCCGAACAATTGCTGATGAGCGCTGCGGCAGGCATGGCGCGGGAAGGTTTCGTACCCTTCGCCACCACCTATGCCGTGTTCGCATCTCGCCGCGCGTATGACTTCATTTGCATGGCCATCGCGGAAGAAAACCTTAACGTCAAAATCGTCTGCGGCTTGCCCGGCCTAACCACCGGGTATGGCCCAAGCCACCAGGCTACCGATGACTTGGCGATCTTCCGCGCAATGCCCAACCTGATGATTGTTGATCCCTGCGACGCACTGGAAATCGAGCAGGCCGTGCCTGCAATCGCTGCGCATCAGGGCCCGGTCTATATGCGCTTACTGCGTGGCAATGTCCCGTTGGTGCTGGACGAGTACGGCTATAAATTCGAGATCGGTAAAGCCAAGACCCTGCGCACTGGTAACCACGTCCTGATCATCTCTACGGGGCTGATGACGATGCGTTCATTGGAAGCGGCCAAGCAGCTCCAGGCAGACGGGATCGATGTTGCAGTGCTGCACGTCCCAACCATCAAGCCGTTGGATGAGCAGACCATCCTAGCCGAAGCCCGCAAGTCCGGACGCCTGGTGGTAACCGCCGAAAACAGCTCGATTATCGGTGGGCTCGGCGAGGCTGTTGCTGGGCTACTTCTGCGTAACGGAGTGACGCCTACCTTCAGGCAAATCGCTTTACCCGACGCATTTCTGGACGCGGGCGCACTGCCGACGCTACATGATCGGTATGGCATCTCAACACCAGCTGTATGTGCGCAAATCAAAGCTTGGCTGTAGGCCTCTGTCCAAGGCGCCTTGGTTTGAGGCGCTTTTTGCAAGATTACATCGCATGGAATAGGAAAATGTTCAACTACATGATCCGTTCCTGCAACCTTTGAATTACCGGCGCAGAAGTCTGGTAGCTGACTACGCTACACCACGGAAACTCACGACGTATAAGGGATACAGCAGCATCAGGTATCTTTCGACCAACGAGGAGCAAGAGAGCAAACGCGTCAGTGTTATTAAGCATCAAAAAAAGGGCCCTCCTGGGCCCATTTTATTCGAGCGCTAAAACTCCTTGGTCAGCCAAGACTCAACAGTCTCCGCGCCGTGATCACTTTTCCACTGTTTCAAGCCTCTGTGGTTACCACCTTTCGTCTCAATGGTTTCACCGGTGTGTGGGTTCTTATAAATCTTCACCTGGCGGGCCTTACGTGTGGTTTCAGTCCCAGATACTGGAGCGCGACGACTAGCCTGTGGATCCAGCAGATTGATCACGTCCTTGAGGCTGTAGCCATATTTTGCGAGCAAATCGCGCAGCTTCGTTTCGAACTCAATTTCTTGCTTAAGGCCCGCGTCACCCTTGAGGTTTTCGAGCGCTTGGAGTTGTTCGGCGAGGTGTTTTTCGAGTTGGCGGAATTCTGCGAGTTTGGACATTAGAATTTCCTAAGTTATTAGTGGTGTGACGTTACACCAAAATAGACATTCGAATGTTGCCAAAGTATCAACGCAGAGATTCAATAATTAGTTTGGGTCATGGCAATGTCTTCGCTGTCGTCATCAAGCTCTTCAAGAGCGATAGAGTGTTGAAATTCGGGCATTGCTGAAACCTTTTGCCAAAAGGCCGCGCTCGCGCTCAAAAGCGGCCCATACAGCAACATCCGGCACGCGTGGAGGGTGACCAACTCCTCGAGATCAGAACCCATAAGCACCGCGTCGACGAGGTCGTCTACGTCCATGGCGTCGGGCACCTAGCTCGCGCTTTGGGGATTTACCCATTACGACTTTATGTATTTGCGACATTTATGTCGAATCCGCGACAAAATAAAATCTTCGATATTGAAATCATTTTTCAAAACCGGAGATGTATATTTTGAACTCAAAAGAAAAGCAGATGTGGCTGTACCGCCCTGTTTTTCACTTTAGTAATAGGTTGGTTTGCCAGTCTCTTTTTATTTGATCCGTTCGACCTAAAGGTTTTTTTGAGCTCATTTTCAGATCTATGACATCGGTTTGGGATTGCCCTTCTGCTCTTAACCCAACTCGTCTGTTTGGGGCCGTAGGCCCCGGCTCGTTTTTGCCATCAAAACCCAAGTATTTAATACTACTTTTTTGTGGGGCATCCGGGATTTGGTGTGATCCGTGAGCGAGAAAATCCAGCGATCAGCCAGAGGCAAAGCTCCGTGAATTCAACATGCGCGGACGGGGAGGAGAATCGCCGCAAAGCAGACTCAAGGTAGGTGAACATTCACGGCGCAGCTTTGCTAATCACCGTATTGAGTGAATGCGCAGGCTTCGGTTGAGAAGACTGTCGACCGCATCGTACCCTGAATGGATATCCTGCCCGCATAATGGAAAATCCATGCTTTTAAGACGCTTTCAAATCCTCACTCCTATCGCGATTTTCACCGCGATATCCATAACGTTCTGGATCATCCAGCTCCGCTTTTTCGACGTTATAGGCTGGAATTACAATGTCTGCCATGCGTTGTTCGGATTCACATTCCCACTCGCGCTCAGCTACTTCGGATTCCCCCTCACCAAGCTGCAGCGACCCAACTTCTCTCAAGTCATTCGCAATGTGCTGAAAATCCCACTCCTGTTGTGGCCTTCTTCATTCGCCAGGCTTTTGTGCCGCTCCATTGTCAGAGACGTTAACGAGGGGATCCCTTGGACTCCTTGGATCGGCGTAGCGATCACGCTGTTTTTTTCCGTCGGAAATGAAATGTTTGTTGATCCTGCCACCAACGGGATCCCGTTCATAAATGCGTATGACCATTTCGTGGCCGATGTGGTGGGCATGGCTCTATTTCTCCTCGTAGCTTCTTTCATCTTACGAAATAGGCTGCGTTCAATCGCCGTGTTTTCCATCCGGGCGGCGACCAATTGATGTTACGTGCCCAAGTCAGCATCCTTCCGCGAGTGTGAATATCTAATATCCTGCCGCTCAACGTAGAATTCGCGCCCCTTCCTCTGCGACCAACCAGCTGCATGAGCGTCGCTTCCGCCGAAAGCTGGGTAAAATCGCAATCAGTAATGAGCTTGATGCTTTTAGGATTTTGTAATGAGTAGGGCACGACTAAATATCGCCCAAGAGGGGAAGTTGTGGGAGATGGCCCTTGAGCATCTGGGCTCAAACGGACTACTCCAGGCGGTGATAGATATGTGGAGTCGTTCCGCACCTCCGCCCAGACCACTCGTTGAGCATCTGTCCACCAACGAGGTGAGTCAGGAAGTCTTGGATATTCTTAAAATTGCTCAGCAGCAGGTAGGTGCCATCGTGCCAGGTCGAACGCAGGATGCTGGTACGGTCACGCTACACGCTCGTCACGCTAACAACTTAGCTGATGGACTCATTACCATCCTGCCAGAGATGCAGCTTTCTCGAGCCTCGCGGGGCTCTTGTATTGAAATCGAACTGGGAATTTAAAGCCCACGCCGGCTCCTTTACGATACTGAGCAGCAAAAGAAACGCAACCATGATCACGCAGTCATCGATACTTTAATCTTTGAGATTGGACACTTCAGGAGCTTTAAATTTGCCAAGCGTAGCGAGCAGTGAATCCCCAGTAGGCCGTTTGCTCAATGACTAGATCGAGAGGCGGTTTCAATCATGCGCATTTTGAATCAAAACAACAAACGCCTGGATTTGTCTCTTTGCTATGCTTCGACGACGGCAGGTGCCATGAGCGGAGTATTGGCATAGAAAGCATCGCCACCCAACGACCACTCAGCCGCGATACCGTGTTCGATCTGGCTTCCGTTTCCAAACAATTCACTGCGTTTTGTTTGCTGCTTTTAGAGCAAGAAGGCCTTTTGGCCTTAACCGATCCAATAAGCCGCTTCGTACCAGAAGTAAGTGGCTACTCATACCAAGTAACCTTGCAGGATCTCGTCTATCATGTCGGCGGCATGCCGGACTTCATTGAAATTGCACTTTCTAAAGGTATCGGTTTCACTGATGAACTTAGTGCCGACGGCATACTTTCCATTTTGAGTGAGCAGACAAAATCTAGCTTTCGTGTACGCGAACGGTTTGAGTACAGCAATACAGGTTATTTTTTACTAGCAATAGCAATTGAGCGTGCAAGTGGAGTCTGCCTTGCAGACTATGCCAGAACCCGTATTTTTGAGCCTTTGGCGATGGATCACACCTTCATACTAGAGGGCGCTAGCCAAGATGACCGAGTTGCTACAGGATATGCAAAAGGTGCCGGTCGGACTTACATATTGTCACGAAACCCTTGGAGCGCCCTTGGCGCGAGTTTAGTACATTCATCCGCCGCAGATCTCATGAAATGGGCAGAAAATTTCCTCACCGGTAAAGTGGGGGGACATGTGCTCATAGAAAAGATGTTGACTCCGCTGGCTCTAACGAACAATAGGGGGGTAGCAATAATTGGACATTCAGCCTACTGCTTCGGGATTTCGATGGAGAAGGACAGCAATGGAGTTAAATTTTGCCACGAGGGTGCTACGGCGGGCTTTAGTAGCTATTTCGAACGTTCACTGGAGAAGGGCTATTCTATTGCTGTTTTATCAAACATAGAAGACTATGAAGTAGAGCAGTTGGCTGCAATGCTAATTGCAGTGCATTGTCTGTAGCATTATTTCCACCCCACTCCGGCCCACTTAGCATGCGTCGCTTATTTTACGTTGGCCGCGATGTTAATCATCAATAGAGTCTCTAATTCCTCATAAGTCTCATTGTAATTTAAGCACTCTCATTTGGAGGGGGCATAGTTACTTGGCGGTCGGTCTTAGATCAGAGTTTTTCTGATAACTCCTGAATCAAAAAATCGACAAATGCTCGAGCTTTGGAGGATATCTGTCGGGAGCTGGGATAAATAGCCCAGATGGCACGGTTTTGCTCCAAGGGAGCGGCTGGCAGGATTTCGACCAACTCCCCTTTAGCCAATGAAGCTTGGGCATTCCATAGTGAAATGGAAGCGATTCCTAGCCCTTCCACAGCCGCGATCCGCGCTGCTTCACCGCAGTTGACTCGGAAATAGCTGTTGATAATAGGATGTGAATTGCATGCGTTCCCGGCGAAATGCCAGCGATCCTCTTCACCCAAGATGATGCAATCGTGGCGACTCAGATCCTCAGGGGCTCCTGGTGCGCCTCTCTGTTTGAGATAGGCCGGAGACGCGCAGAGAATACGTCTATCGTTTGCAAGCTTACGCGCCACGTGAGTTGAGTCTTTCAGCGCGGCGATGCGAATGGCCACGTCGATTCCGATCTCCGTTAAGTTTTGCACTTCATCCGAAAGCACCAGGTCTATCTTCAGATTAGGATGGCTTTCTATGAAGCGAGTCACCGCAGGCATCAAACAAACCCTGGCGAATGAGCCAGGGGCGGAGATACGCAATACTCTAGGCGTATCACGGCTCTTTACCGTCGTAAAATAGGCCTCGTCCACAGCGGCTATAATGCGAGAAGCATGAGGCAGGAAAAGCGCACCGTCCTCTGTAAGGGTCACCTGCCTTGTCGTGCGATGCAGCAATCGCATGCCCAATGACTTCTCAAGCCTGGCGAGTTTTTGACTGGCTACCGAGGGAACCAGCCCTAACTCCGCGCCAGCAGCGGTGATGTTTCCCATTTCCATGGATCTGACAAACAGGTTCAACGCTTGAATATCCATGGTATGAGTTCCGCTCAGCGTGTCTGCACCGGTGTTGCGTTGATCTTAACTCGCAACAAGCTGTAGGGTTTTTCTCGTAAATCTTTGCCGCCATGAAACCCCGCTTGGCGGTGAAGCTGGTTGGCAGTGAAATACAGGTAACCGTCGGCTCCCACAGAGAGAGTGTCCGGCCACAGTATGCGTGGATCGTGAACGACCGTCTGCCAGTTGCCATTGGGTAGGCGCTTGCGAATACTGTTGTCTTCATAGTCGCCAGCGTAGATCGCACCTTCGCTGTCAGCCTCTAGCCCGTCCGAGGGCCCTTTTTCGCCTAGATCCTTAACTGCCTCGGAGAGCTGCTGCTCGGTCACGTTCGGGTCGCGCAATAGCTTTGTGGACACCGAATACAGGTGGCGGCTGGACAGTGGGCAGAAATACAGCGTCTGCCGATCCGCCGAGAGAGCAATACCATCAGACGCAACGGCAAAGGGCTTGCTGCTTCCATCAACATTGCGAATTCTCAGCAGTTGACCTTCAACCCTTGGCACAAAGTCTGGATCAGCTGAAGTCGATGCCGCGCCACTCAAACGCCGTACTGCTTTACCCGTGGCAATGTCCATGACAATGATTGCGCCCGGCCCACTAAGAGAGGAATCGGTGATGTAAATAACGCCTTCCTTGCCGACACTGAAGTCAAAACGCATGTCGTTGACGTAGGTGCTGGGCAACACGACATTTTCAGGAAAGACCAACGTCTTGACGACCTTGTTGGTCTGAAGATCAACGGACACCAACTTGGCGCCACCCGCGAGCGGTTTGGAGAATTCGGGTGCAGCGGTATCAAGGATCCACAGATGCCCTAAGCCATCGGCAACAATACTTTGGACGCTGATGAAACCCTTTTCCGGATGCTGCGGGTCTGCCTGGTTCAGCGCAATATCAGGATAAGGCACCACTTTGCCGTTGCGTAATTCCCCGACAGTGAACGGCACTTTGTCGCCCCAACGGGGGAAGTTGACAAAAATGCGTCCCTTTTCACTGATGCTGACACCCGTTGGCATAGCGTCGTGAAATGCGAAAACCTGTTCAATCTTTCCCTGAGGCTGGTCTTTTGGGAGATTGCTGAGCGCGGCAGCCTGGAGAGACTGGCTACACAGGGCGATTATTAGGACGGCGGATGTCCACGGTATTGATTTTTTGAACGACAAGATGGATCTCCTTGGCCCCACATCAAGCGGGGCAATACTGAATGATGAGCATGGCCTCTTTCCGAGGCCAGACGTGCCAAGCTGGCAACCGGGTATTTGTGGGCATCTTGATCCCTTTATTGCGACGTAAAAAGCCGGTAAATTTGCTAGCACTTTCACTTAAATAGAGAAAATGATGCGGCTGGGCGACTTGAAGTTGTTTGTGCGCACCGTAAAGCTTGGGAGTTTCTCCGGCGCGGCACGCGAGGCTGAGCTTTTGCCGGGACAAGTCAGCGCTGCCATAAAACGCCTGGAGCGCGAACTAGGTATCCGCTTGTTCGCCCGCTCTACCCGTAGCCTGCGTCTGACTGGAGAGGGAGAGACATACCTTCCAAGCGCAATCACTGCATTGGAAGCGCTGGCTCAAGGGCACGAAAGATTGCACGGGCACGGCGCCGAATTGCAGGGGATACTGCAGGTCGCCGCGCCATCTGATTTAGGCAGAAATGTACTGTTGCCCTGCTTCAGCCAATTTCGCAGAGATCACCCACGGCTTACTTTGCGCCTGCTGATTTCAGATCGACTGGCCAATGTTTTTCGTGATCCGGTTGATATCGCCATTCGTTATGGCTGCGCGGAAGATGCAAGCTACGTAGAGCGCCCTTTAGCCGCTTGGAATCGACGCGTACTGGTTGCATCACCGGCTTACCTGTCCCGTCATGGTCGGCCATCGAGACTGGAAGATCTAAGTAATCACTCGTGCCTTCTGTACATGCTCAATGAGCATGTCTATGACAAATGGCAATTTGGACTCCAGAAGATTCCCGTTAAGGGTCTACTGCTGAGTGACGATGCGGATATCGTTAGGCTCTGGGCGATAGCTGGCGAAGGGATCGCCTACAAATCGTGGCTTGACGTCCGTGAGGATGTGATTGACGGTCGTCTGGAGATTTTGCTTGCACAGTATCCTGGAGAATTGAGCCCTTTAAATTTGGTCTGTCCGCACCGCAAGCAATACTCGCCGGCAGTACAGCAATTGCACGAGATGCTGAGCCGCCATTTAGCGCCCTTCGCCGACGACATGTCTGCAGCATTAGCGGATAGCCGAAATTTATAATTCGACTGGGTGGTTGGTTACAAAGATGTGGTGCTTGGGCGTTTTATTCTTAAAAGCGAGTTCTGAATTCGTTGTTTGCTGGCTACTAAGGTGTGGGTTGGATGGGTAGATTTGTTTGTGTAGCACATATGCAAACACCTACCCACGAGGATAAAGACATGCTTTATATGGTTTTCAGCGGCACGATCAAAGAAGGCAAAACTGAAGAGTTTTACCGCGACGTCGCAGCGGTATCGCAAAAGCTCACCCTTCAGCATGACAAGGCAGTTGTTTACCAATGGCATCGCGACGAGGAAAATCCAAACCGCTTTTTTCTGAATGAACAGTGGGAAAGCGTTGAAGATCTGCATGCCCATTTCGAGACGCTTTACAAGGCCTTCGGCCCGGCTAAGCCAACTGAGCGCTTGCCATCCAAAATTCTCGACTACCTTGACGAAGCCAATGTAAATTTCTACCAGCCAGTTGCCTGATAGGACTCGCTTCCTTGGACGCATCGTCCAAGGAAGCAGCTTGCTGGTCTATATCAGGTTCATAAGTGCAGATTTGAATGCAAGGCGTAGGTTGGGCAGGAGCGTGGTCATTGCTGCCTTCGCTGCTCCATCTGTCGTCCTGATTTCTTGCTAGATAAGCTCCTAGCGCAAGCGGAGCGCGCCGGCCCTCTGGGCCAAAAGCTTGAGAATGGAAGCGCGGAGGGCCAAGGCCTGGCGAAGCCAAGGCTTGGTTTACGACAGCCGTACCTCAGAGGGGTAAAGCTCGAAATGGGTTCAATGGGAGTCGCTATCGAACTACGGCGCATGCATCTTTGTCAGGCCTCAACTTGCTTACCTTGACTATGTAATCCTCTTCAGCCGTGTTTCTAATCAGGGTATCTCATCCCTCAGCACACTGACGAAAACATTCCGGCAATAATCCTGGCGTCGAGCAAAGCGTGGTGAGGTAACTGTTCACCCTCGCTAGTCGGATCAAGTGTCGTTGCGTCAGTGGGGAAATTACGAACGATTCTTGGCCATCGCCCTCCTTCATAAACCAGATCGCAAAAAAGCTCCCAGTCGAACTGGGGAGCATCCGTGACGATCTCGATCTCCTTTTTGAATGACGTCAGAAACCTGAGCAGCGACATCCTGGCTTCAACAATGGGCAATGCGTAGCTCCCACCCCACAGCTGCGGAAGCACGATTTCCTTTACGAAATCACTGCAGTCTTCTTCTTGCCAAGTATCGAGCAATTCGACGTAGAATTCGCGCCCGTCCTCAGCCACCAATGCGAGTGATATCAGCTTCGCTGCGGCTGATAGATTGGTAAACTCACTATCAAGAAAAAGCCTCATGTTGTTAGAACTCCGCAATGGCTAGGGCTCGCCTGGATATGGCGCAGGAAGGTCAGCTCAGGAAAATGGCACTCGAACATCTTGGTTCAGATGGACTGCTTCAGGTGGTTGTAGATATGTGGAGTCGCACCGCCCCTCCGCCCAAGCCAGTCGTTGAGCACCTGACCACCGATAAGTTGAGCCTGGAAGTCCTGAATATACTGAAAATTAGCCAAGAGCTTGTCGGGGCGTTCGTGCCGGGGCAAACACCTGTTCCGGGCATCGTGACGTTGTACGCTCGTCACGCCAGCGAACTAGCGGATGGGCTCATTACGCGACTGCCGAAAGAAAAGCTTTCTCGAGCATGGAGAGGTTCCTGTCTCGAAATCGACCTAGATATTTGATGTCCATTCATGCTCCAAAGGGCTCAATAACGCAGCCATGCTACTAGAGTTTATTGAGCTAATTTCCGCTCCATTGAGATGTTTATGAACGCTGATTTAACTGAAGAAGAAATGCGTCGTGCATTGTTTGGCTCGGCTAAGCCCGAAGAGGTTCCTGCGCCTCCAACGCCAAAGCCTGTGACAGAAGAAGTGGTCACGACGCCACTGCCTCCCCCGGCAGCCAAGAAGAAAGCGGCGAAAGCCTTTATGCCTAGGCTCAGGGTCACGCTTCGGATTGGAAACGAGTACGAGGGGGAGATGCACGAACTCATCCACGACGCCGACACGTTGAGCTCGTTGCTGGCTGAGCAAGAGGCTGTGAAGTCTGCAAGGAAGAAGTACAAATATGTGGAGGTGGTCTCGGTTAAGTCGATGTAGAAAGGACTGCTGGCTTATGAGGTAGAACGTTGACGAACGTCTGGCGAACTCACCTTCGCCGTCAAGCATTAATGCCCACGTAGGTTGATCCCGCGATAATAGGATCACTTCACCAGAGCAGGCCAAGCTATGCCAAGGTTGTCATTCGCCATCCGAGCTTTGTTTGCCTTTTGCCTTTGATCGCGACTGCCAATCACATCCGAGCAGATTTTCAGCATGGGTTGTTCTGGGACTACGGCTACGGTGACAGCGCCTACTGGGCTAGCCGTGTGTTCTGGGCGGCACTGACTATTTTTGACCCGCTGGCGGTACTGCTCCTTTTCAAAAAGCCACGGATGGGAATAGTCCTCACCGCAGCAATTATTTTGGCTGACGTAGCCCATTATTACGTCGCACTGAAAAAGCAGTGGCTGGAGTCGTCCTATCTGTCGCCAGTGGCGTTTCTTACTGCGGTGCTTCTACTCTCACCTATTGCTTGGAGACGCACCATTCGCTACGTATCAATAGCAAATCCGAGCACCATTCTTTCTATTTGTATTGTCCAGTGGGCGAGTACGAGCGCGATGATCAAGGTGTTGATGGCTTTTAGCCTCAATGCCCGCTAGGTTCGAACCTTTCTATGTTCAAGGACGTATATGAAAAAGCTCATCGCACTGATGGGGATGTGTGGTGCTCGGCGGTTGCGCTACGTCGCACTACACCGCAGGGCGAGATTTTCCTTCGGCCAGTGTAGTGAACATCACCAAGGGTACAACGTAAGCGTCCGGGGAAGTCATCTACCCGATCCCTGCGATGGCTGAATGTGTACGGCAACGTCTTTCAGCAGGCTTTTGAGAAGGTATTCAGCCCTCCCTAGCCCGCAAAAACTATATTCGCTAGCTCTTAAATCACTGTCGATTTCTCGGTGGAGACGTCGGTGTAGTCAGCTTACGATAGCGCGCTCTGCATCTGTCTTTTCTCACCGGGGTACCACTGAATGACGCCACTAAGTGCGGTTTTTCGCAACCTTCACCAAGATAATTTGTTGGTACTCGCCAACGTGAGCGATGCTGGCAGCGCACGTATTGTCGAGAGCGTAGGGAGTAAGGCTGTCGCGACCAGCAGCGCCGCCGTTGCTTGGGCACATGGCTACCAAGATGGCAATCAACTTCCCCTAAAATTGCTGACTACTACAGTTGAGTCAATGGTTCGAGTGCTTACAGTCCCCCTCACGGTCGATGTCGAAGGGGGCTATTCCGATGACCTTGAGTCGGTTGCTAAAGTTATTGACTGCGTAGTTAGCACTGGAGCTGTAGGAATAAACATTGAGGACGGAACAGGCAGCACCGATCTGATTTTGCGAAAAATCGAAATGGCAAAGAAGGTAGCAAACAAGCATGGAATCGACCTGTTCGTGAACGTACGAACTGACGCTTATCTGCGATGTTTGGTAGAACCAGCGCGACAATTGGCAGAGACCCTCTTCCGTGCATCGCTGTTCGAGCAAGCAGGTGCAGACGGCATTTTTGCAGCTGGAATGGTTGAGGAAAACGACATTGCTACACTGTGCGAGGCAACGCGGCTACCCGTCAACCTGCTTGCCTGGAACGGCCAGCCCAGTATGGATCAATTGAAGAGTCTAGGCGTCAACCGGCTAAGCGCCGGATCCAGCATCGCTGAGTTCTTATACGGTGCCAACAAGGTGATAGCAACGAGCTTCTTGCGAACGGGGAAGCTTTTCGAGTATCCATTGGACGCATATACCTACAGCGACCTGAATAGCCTTATGGCAGCAAAAAAAACCACCTAGGCGAAAAGTAATCTTCGCTCTATCAATCTGTGATTCGCATGAAAATCGCCGCTGTTTCCAGCACCTCGAAAGCGCTTTTCACTCCCATTCAAGGACGAGGCTACGGTCTATGAGATCTTACAATCACGCTCTTCCGCCCAGAAGCGAGATGGTGAATGCGATGCTATGCAGCGACACCGCCTATGAGGGCGTTTTTTTCACTGCTGTCAAAACTACAGGTATTTTTTGCCGCCCTACATGTAGTGCACGTAAGCCAAAGCCCGAAAATGTAGAGTTTTTTTCGCAGGCCGACGAAGCGATGGCAGCAGGTTATCGGCCTTGCTTACGATGCAAGCCATTGGATCTCGCGGCTTCCGCGCCAGATTGGGTCAAGGGGCTGCTAGCTTCTATATCTGCATCACCTGACGCTCGCTGGAGTGATGCTGAACTAACTACGCGTGGTATCGATCCACTACGCTTACGCAGGTGGTTCAAACAAAATTTTGGCATGACTTTTCATGCATGGATGCGTTCTAGAAGGCTCGGTGTCGCCCTAGGCCGGATCTCTTCGGGCGAAACGCTGGATAACACAGCATTTGACTTAGGGTACGAGTCATTGAGTGGCTTTAGAGATGCTTTCAAAAAAACATTTCAAATTCCCCCTGGTAAGGCAGCTGAAACGTCGCTCCTGCTTTATCGCCATCTGACTACACCGTTGGGCCCAATGATTGCCATGGCAGAGGAACGAGGTTTGGTACTCCTCGAATTTCTTGACCGCCCGGCCCTAACCGCTGAATTAAACGAATTGCGTGGGCGGCATGGGTATTCAATCGCGCCTGGCGAGCATCTCTTCATCAAGCAGATCGAAGTTCAACTAAAACTTTATTTTGATGGAAAGCTAAAAAGGTTTTCAGTACCGCTCCATATGCCAGGCAGCTCTTTTGACAGGCTTGTGTGGGCAGAGCTTCTAAAAATCGACTATGGAACCATTTCAACCTACGGTGCCATCGCTAGGGGCATTGGTAAGCCAGGTGCAAGCCAAGCAGTGGGCAATGCAAATGGACACAATCGCTTATCTATTGTTGTCCCCTGTCACCGTGTCATAGCGACAAATGGTTCACTCGCCGGATATGGCGGAGGACAGCCCCGGAAAGAGTTTTTACTGCGTTTGGAGAAGACTGCTTTGCAAATGACTCAACAGAACGAATTTCTGTTGAATTAGTTGCTAATAAAAATATACGCAGACACAACGACTCTCAGCGCGTCCTTTTTAAAGATCCGTGGGCACTTATTGGCTAGCTGAACCAACGATATGCGTCCGCGCATCACGCCTTGCGTAATTCCACTGGCTGCCACTTATGCGGCAACAACTGATCAATCTCACTCGCCCGCTGCGTCGGCAGGCGCGTCAGAACATCCTTTAAATAGGCGTACTGGTCATGACCATTCAGCCGTGCTGACTGGATCAGGCTCATAATCGCCGCAGCTCGTTTGCCGCTGCGCAACGACCCTGCAAAGAGCCAGCTCTTGCGTCCAAGCGCCCAAGGCCGGATCTGGTTCTCTGCCCAGTTGTTGTCTATGGGTACGGCCCCGTCATCAAGGTAGCGCGACAGCGCTGCCCAGCGTTTCAGGCTGTAATCGAGTGCTCTGCTGATGGCTGAGCCTTCGGGCACGAGGTCACGCTGGGCGATCATCCAGGCGTGCAGCATGTTCATCACAGGTACAGCTTTTTCTTGCCGTATTCTGCGCCTTAAATCCGGCTCCAGGTCGCGGACTTCACTTTCAATTTCGTACAGCAACTGGATATAGCGCAGGGCTTGCTCGGCGAGCGTGCTTTTATTCGTAGCGTGCAGTTCGAAGAACTTGCGCCGTGCATGAGCCATGCAGCCGATCTCGGTCACGCCGAGTTCAAAGCTGGCCTTGTAGCCGCCAAAATCGTCGCAGACCAGCTTGCCCCTCCAGTCTTGCAGGAAGTTGCGAGCATGCTCTCCGGCGCGGCTGGGGCTGAAGTCGTAAACCACCGCTGCCACATCTGAGAACTGGGTGGTGGCATAGGCCCAAACATAGGAACGGTGGGTTTTCTTCGTTCCCGGCATGAGCATCTGCACCGGTGTTTCATCGGCATGAATAACCTGCTGCCCGAGTACCACGTCGCGCAGCGCATCAACCAGCGGCTGCAACTTAACCCCGGTCACGCCAACCCATTGAGCCAAGGTTGAGCGTGGAATCGCCAGGCCCGCTCGACCAAAGATCGATTCTTGACGGTAAGGCGGCAGGTGGTCGGCAAACTTGGCAATCATTACGTGGGCCAGCAGGCCCGCAGTCGGGATGCCCTTATCAATAACCTGCGCCGGAACAGGTGCCTGGATCAGCGTTTCGCAGTCATCGCAGACCCATTTGCCACGCACATGGCGTTCAACGGTAAATACGCCGGGCGTGTAGTCCAGCTTCTCGCTGACGTCCTCGCCGATGCGCTTGAGGGCACAGCCACATGGGCAGTGAGTGTTGTCCGGTTCGTGATGGATCAGCGTGCGTGGAAACTCAGCCGGTAATGCGGTGCGCTTGGGCTTCTGATTTTTCTCGGCTGGAGTTATCACTGCCTGCAAGCTTTGAAGCTCTGCTTCAATCGCTGCAATATCGGTATCGATCAGGTCATCGAGCAAACTGGCCTGCTCGGGATTCATCTGCTCGCTGCGTTTGGCAAACTTCAAACGCTTGAGTTGCGCGATCTCGTGGGTCAGTTTCTCGATCAGCGTTTGATCACGGTTGATCTTCTTGCCCATCGTCTCAACGGTTTTACCCATCGTCTCAACTTGTTGGTCGAGCGTTTCTACCGTCTTGCCCAGCGTGTCGACCTGGTGGTCGAGTGTCTCGACACGCTGTATCAACTGCGCCGCCAAGGCGCGCAGTTGTTCAGGGGTCAGGTGATCAAGATTGGGTAGCGAAGTCATGGGGCCGATTTTCCCAGAGCAGGCAATTCCCGGCGATAGACCGATAGGCTAATGGCAGCCGTTAAAGCAGTGTGATCGAGCCTCCAGAACCTGCGCGCTGCCATGGCAGACCCAGCACTAATGCCTGAAGTTGCTCGGTATCCAGCTCCATCTCAGAACCGTGGCGAATGCCTGGCCAGTGGAACTTGCCTTGGTTTAATCGGCGCGCCGCTAGCCATATTCCGAAGCCGTCATGCACCAGCACTTTCATGCGATTGGCGCGGCGGTTGGCGAACAGATAAGCACAGTGCGGCTGCGCCGCACCGAACACGGCGATCACCCTGGCTAATGCCGTCTCGGTACCGGCGCGCATGTCCATCGGCTCGGTGGCGAGCCAGATTGAGTCGATGCGAATCATCGCAGGAGGTCTCGAAGAAAGGTCGCGCAGGCAGCAGCATTTTCAGTGGGCCAGTTCACTTTGACGGTGCCACGCGGGTGCTGTATTTCAACGCAGATGTTCGATGATGACGGATGGGATTTTGCCCCAGCCAGCGACACGGGTAATGGAATAAATGCAGGTTGCAGCGCTGTGCTTTTCTGCGATTGCAGCCGAATGCATTTGTGGACGAGGTTTGCGTTGAGGTTATGGCTGAGTGCGATGCTGGCAATCGAAGCACCGGGCTGAGCACACTCTTGAATGACTTGGGCTTTGAAGGACTTGGAATAAGAACGGCGTGTAGGCTGCATGAAATACCCGCTTAAAAGGCTAGAACTGGTGCCCACTTAAATTTAAGTGCACACCATGTCTTGGCTTAGCGGGGCTGGGTAGATGACTTGGCCGGACGCATACGGTACAACCACCACTTCAGAACTGAAGTCGCTATTTGGTGAGCCTTACGCCAAGAGCGCAGTCAGCGAGACTGACGAAAAGTGGATCTACACTTACACCAATGGCTCAGCCCATGCCCAAAGCTACGTGGTCACCATGAAGGTGACGACTACGGGCACTGAGAAAATACTCGACGTCCTGATCCGAAATGACGTGGTCATCAACTACACGTTCAGTGAAGGCCCCGCTCCAGGCACTACCACTGCGACGACCTAGGTTCGCTACCTTGCTATTGGGCGACCCACCGCGCGCAGTATGTTGTTGATGGAGCAACCTCATGGACAGAACGTAGGCCTTCGACCCCGCTTCAACGCCTTCACGATGTACGCATCCAAGAGATCTGTTCTTACCGTTGAGGAATCTTCTACGATCGGTTGAAATCGCGGGAGATCAAGTTCGATAAAATTGTGATGGCAGTAATGATTTGACCATTCTCGAAGTCCCCCAAACCTAAAATCAAGCCTGGCAGACTTTGACCTTGGCGATACAGGGGCGACAAGGGACGAACAGAAACCCCGGACGTCAGAGCATCACGCGAAATCTGGAGGTCGTCTGCAGCCTTATGAAGCCAGAGAACTACGTGCATTCCTTGGTCGCTTGGCTGAAGCCAAGCCAACTCGGTTGGCATATGCTGCTCTATAAGTTTTACAAGCTGAAGTCGTCGTTCCGCGTATACACCTCTAATGCGCCGAATATGCCTGTCCAGATGTCCTTCGTTTATGAATGCGGCTAAGACATGCTGATCCGCGCTCGGCGGATGTCGATCCATCAAAATACGAGCGCCGCAAAACGCCTTCTCCATACCGCTTGGGACAATGGCATAGCCCATTCGTAGGGAGGGAAATAGTATTTTGCTAAATGTCCCAAGATAGATGACTCGCTCAGGGTCTAAGCCCTGTAAAGCCGGAAATGGATGCCCTGCGTAACGAAGCTCGCTGTCGTAATCATCTTCCACAATCCAAGCGCCTTGTTCACGAGCCCATTCGAGTAATGTATTTCGACGGCTCATGCTCAACGGCATTCCGAGCGGATATTGATGAGATGGAGTTAAGAAAGCGACTTTCGCATTTGGCGCTAATCCCACGCCAGCGGATACATCTAGACCTTCAGCGTCGACTGGCACATTAACCGTTCGAACGCCTGTGACTGAATAATCCAAGATTGCCGTGAGTCCACGGTACGCTGGAACCTCTACCCAGGCGCTGTCACCTTTCTGTAGCAAAATTTGGCAGCAGAGATACAAAGCCTGTTGAATGCCACTGGTGATAACCACTTGATCAGCGGTACATCGAACGGAGCGTGAACGCCGAACATAATCCGCAATCGCTTCTCGGAGCACTAACGCTCCTTGCGGCTCGTCATAACCCGACGGCGCCCCTGGGCCGCGAGCTCTGACTTTATTTCCTAACCTGCGCCAAATGTCGTCCGGGGCGGTTCGATTAATCGGAACAGAGATTGCGAAGGGGACATTTGGCAGTGGTGTAAATTCGCTAGCCACCTGCTCATAGCGTTTGAGTGAGGAAGGCATCACCTTCGAACCAGGAAGTAGGCTGGCTGATGATTTAGCACCTTCTCCTTGAAGCACTGCCAACGCTCCTGATACACGTGTCCCTGACTTGGACGCAGCCTCCAATATCCCTTCCGCAACTAACTGCTCAAATGCTTCGCTCACGATGCCTCTGGCCACTTGTAAGGACTTTGCAAGAGTGCGTGATGAAGGCAAAGGGTCGCCCGGCTTCAGATCGCCTTTTCGAACGGACTCACGCAGGGCTTGTGCCAGTTGGCGGCTGAGGCTACCCCGTGATCGATCCAAGGCACCGATAGCTGGAATATCTACTGCAACAGGACGTCTCGCCATAATTCTGGCTCACAAAAAATTGTTGAAACTGGCCCTAAAAATGAAGCCAGATAACACAGACAATATCGTCATTCGCTGATTTTGTCAGGCAAACGCTTTAAGGAGACAGGAATTTGAGCACACTAACCGAGCGAGACGCTATCAGTGGGTTGGATGGTACTGAATTTAGGAACTGGATATGCCTTGTGTGTGGCTTTGAATATCACGAAGCGCAAGGTTTACCACAAGAAGGAATAACCCCAGGCACTCGATGGGAGGATATTCCCGAAAGCTGGTGCTGCCCCGAGTGCGGAATGGGGAAGTCAGATTTCGTAATGGTTGAACTCTGAGTAAACCAATCAATAACTTTTAATAAAATCTTATCTACCGACACAGTCTAAAGGATAGAATCATGTACGTACCTCCGCACTTCAGCGAGCCAAATGAGGAAAAGCTCTACGAGCTTATCCAAAGCTTTCCGTTAGGCATTTTTTTCACAAACGGTAAAAACGGCTTGGACGCCAACCATCTTCCATTCGAATTAGAACGTTCGAAAAACAAGCCAGATATTCTGCATTGTCATGTAGCTAGAAATAACCCGATATGGCAAGACATTGCTGACGGCGAAGAAGTTATGGTCGTATTTCGAGCCGCTGATGCGTATATTTCCCCTCAATGGTATCCCAGCAAACAAGAGTTTCATAAACAAGTTCCGAGTTGGAATTACATGGTTGCCCATGCTTATGGCCGAGTAACTATTAGAGATGATGAGCGCTACGTTCGTGGGATGGTTGCGCGTCTCACGCGAAAACATGAAGAATCATTCGCTACCCCCTGGAAAATGACTGATTCACCGAAAGACTTCATCGATATGATGCTAAAGAATATCGTGGGCATTGAGATTGAAATTACCAAGCTGGTAGGTAAATCCAAACTCAGTCAAAATAAAGAGAAACGCGATATTACCGGTGCAGGCAATGCTTTAAATCAACAGGGTAATTCGGTGCTCGGCGATGCAATGTTGGCTTGCGCAGCTGAAAAACAAGAGTGATAAAAAACGAAACACCTTATAACCTTTCAGGAGGTGAATATGACACAGCTGCCAATGGTAATCATCGGTGCAGGCCATAGTGGTACCAAAGCCGCCGCAGCACTACGCAAATATGGATGGACTGGCCCAATAACTTTGATAGGCGCTGAGAGCCATCTTCCATATAATCGACCTCCATTGTCGAAAGCAGTTCTGTTGGGAAAAAAAACAACCCAGTCTTGTACTTTTTTCCAACGAAATTGGTACAGAGACCATGATATCGATATCGTTCTCGGAAATTCGGCTGAAGTTATCGATTGTAAGCAAAAGATGGTGCATTTAGCTGATGGCACGACATTGAATTATCACCGACTACTGTTCGCTACCGGTGCTGAACCCAATGTGCCTGCCATATCTGGGATTGAGTTGGAGAGTGTTTGGCCGCTGCGTACGCCCGAGCACGCTGAGGCTATAGCCAGCGCCCTTAAACCGAAGGCTCGCGTCGCTGTTATAGGAGCCGGCGTTATTGGTTTAGAGGTCGCTGCAGCTGCTGTCGAGCGCGGTTGCGATGTTCACATTATCGAAGCTACATCTCAAGTAATGGGGCGTTCAGTACCGGCAAACTTTGCTAATATAATCATGAACATGCATGTTTCACGACGTGCAAAATTTCATCTTGATACGAGGGTTATTGCGCTAATTGGTGATTCGAGCGTGCAAGGCGTTTTGTTTGAATCAGGCGAGCGGCTTGATTGTGACGTTGTGGTATACGGCGTTGGGGTTAGACCCCGCACCTACCTAGCAGAATCATCAGGTCTATCTGTAAAAAACGGTATACAAACCAATGCTCGTTTGAGTACCTCAGACGAGTCTATATTTGCTTGCGGGGATGTTTGCGCGTTTGAGAGTGCTAGATACGGTCGAGAAATTCGTTTAGAAAACTGGAAAAACGCAGAGGAGCAGGCTGAAATAGCGGCTCGTAGCATGCTTGGTGAGAATATATCATATGATCCTGTTCCCTGGTTCTGGAGTAACCAGTATGACTGGACGATACAGGTTGCTGGTCTAGTTGAACAAAGTGGGCTTATTGAAACGCTAAATACAGCTGATGCTTGCTACTTCATCAATTTGGACTCTAGTGGTCGCCTGGTTGCTGGAGGAGCGATAGGCTCAGTACGAAATGTAGGCTCGGTCATTCGAAATATCAGCCAGCAAATTCAAGATGGTTTTTGTTTAGGGAGTTTGACACCAGAAAGTATTCGTGCAGCGATTACAGCACTGGTGGATTGTCGCGCTGGATAAGCGTTGAAAGCTTGCTTCCAGAACTTGTGTAGGTTTAAAACATATTCCTCGAAAAGAACCCTGTAAGCCTAAGTAATTTCCATGGCATGCCTAATTTTCTGGCTTGTCTTTTTGCGACTTTATTATCACCCCCTGACTATAATATAAGTTTAAAAATATCCACCACCCTGCTAAAACATATTGCAATGAATAGCGCGACAGAACACACCGACAACGGATCAATCACCAATCAAATCATCTTATACAGTCAGCTCACATATTAAAAACTTAGCAAAGGCAGTAAATCCGCTTAAATGTCGAACATTCTCAACTATGGAATAGTTATTATGAGCCACAAGAACTACTACATTGGCATTGGCGCATCCGCTCTATTGATTCTATCAGTCCTACGCCTCCCAACTATCCAACCCCCTAGCAGGGAAGACTTTGTGAAGTATCCGACACTTCGACAAAAATGGTTCGCAACATGTGATTCCCTTGGCGACCGCGCAAGGACTAACGATATAGGTTGCAGACATTTACACGAATGGCAGGTTGCTGATAAATCACCTACTCTTGATAATTTGATGAACCATAATTTGGGTAAGTGACATAGCAGTATAAATCTCCGAGCTTAACGTCCTCCATAATCAGTTTGATTGCCACTCATACGGCAGCAACTGACTGACTTCATTAAACCTCATTTCGGCAAGTGCGGGAGAGTCTCGTGTTGTTGTGATTAACGTGAGTAGGCGAAGGTAACAGATTGAGCTAGCGATGGTTTTATGCCTATACCAGTTAGCTTAGGTCAAATTGAAGAGATTGCACTGTGCGTGCACGAGCGCATCATCAAGCATTATCGCGAAGACGTTAAAGGCGCTTAGAGGACTTACGTCGGGCAAACTTGGATACCCTCCCCTCTACACCTTGGTAATATACAGGCACTAAATTATACTGGAGTAGGTGATGGCCCGCTGGGGGTTTTATCCGTTCAAGAAGACAGTATATTTATGTACACGGGCGCCCGATCTCACTTGAGTGGGGCTGGGCTCGTGAAAGATCATTTGCAAAGATTCGAACATACCTTGGTCAACCTCAGCAAAACAGTTCATGAGAACAAGCTCATTAAGTCTTAAGGGCTAAGTCTTGAAGTTGAAACATTGATCAAGCAAACGCAGTCGCCCTCATATGAGTCAATGATCACATACCGCTATGCGTTCCTAGTCGTAGCCAACGGAACGAGCTAAATCGGCTCGGGACAACACAGAACAATAAGGAACGACTATGACGACTCAAGACGTGCGTCAGCAACAACTCACTCCCTTATTGACCTGTAGGGCAGGCAACAGTAGCATCCGCCTAAGCGATTACCTGAATTGCGCGGTCGGCACGCAAAGGCTTTGTCACAGGTGATACACCCTACATTTCCACGCATTCGACAGTCGTCATACGCGGGCAGCCGACACCGCTAACGACCGGAGTTTGCGATGATCCTTCCCGTTTTTCCTGTTGATCTTGAACGTCACACAGGCCTGAAGAAAGCCGCTCGCGTTCTCTTCAAAACCTGGCCCGGCTTGAAGCCCATCGGTCACTCCCAAGCACTCAGTATTCTCGCCAAAGGCCTTGGCTATAAAAGCTATCATCACGCCATAGAACTATCGTCGTCGTGGGCTGACGCCCGACCAGGCATCGAGATCAACGCGGTCGAGTGGAACATCTCGCAAGCTATGACTGCTGAGCTTCAAGCTCCAGGTAACCCTAAAGTAGGCATCAACCTAGGCAATCTCCTGGCGTACATTCAGACGCTCTCTTTGCACCATCTGAGGATCTTCAAGATCTACCCAGAGTTATTGGATGGCCGGAATTCATTCCCGCTCCTTCCCCACGATACGCAGTCAGCGTTTGGAAAATTTCAACATAGCCCAATCCTCCCTCTTGAGGAAGGATGGCAGATTTTCGACATCGATGACATTGATCAGTAGGAGCATCCTAATTGCAGGACAACTGTAATTCGGGGCTCAAATATAATGCAACAATGTACTTATGCGATGGTTACGCCAGAGAAGGCGCGACTCGGCTGACCACACGTACCTAAGGACGAGAGCCCAATCGGACTAACCACCGAGTTACCTTGGCTATTGCCGTTCAAATTGCATCCTCTTGCCCTACCACTCTGATCATGCCGAAGGATATGATGAGATGTGGGTGTACCAGGGCGAGAGGTTCGCTACAGCACTCGAAGCGAAGGAATGTTAGAGGCGCTGATGAAAATCACCAAAAACCTGAACACCTACGAAATCGAAAAGCTTTATCCGATCTTCCAACATGACGTTTTCCTCCGCTTGCCCAAGAGCATGAGTCATGGGGGAGTATTCGGTGTGGATGCGGCACTGGCGCAACTGGTCATCACCTGGGCACGCGCTCACGATGAGAGCGTACTGCACCTCTATGCTGACTCCGAAAACGCTCATGACCAGATCATGCAGCTGGGCAAGACAGCAGCCGGGCTCGCAGCGCTTATCATGTCTTCCAAAATAGAGACCGAAACGCACGAGCTCATAGAGAAACGTGCAGCATTGTTCGTCATCAGGCCCCTCATCGAAGCGATGTTCGCAGGTGACCTTCGCAATACCTCAAGCGAACGGGGCGCTCGCCCGAAAGTTATCAATCTCTTCAGCATCAATTTCGCCAAGATGGAGTTCATCAAGCCGTTTTACTACGGTGGGGCTTCGCCGCAAATTCACTCCCACTCTACGTTTGCTAGCCTTCTGGAGATGTCGTCAGCTTTAATGCATACGAGACAGGATAAACAGGCGCTGATTCGAGGAGGGTTACCCGCACTGGGTAGCGTGCTTGCGGAGCTGATAGCGAACGCGGATCAACACTCAGTTACCGATGTACATGGGGTGAAGTACAAGAAGGGACTTCGAGGTGCCTCTGTTAAGGCTAGCCGGATCAAGAAAGACGAAATTAAAGCCATTTCGGATAAAGAGTCGCAATTTGCGTTGTTCGCCATGCGAAATACGCTCAAAGGCGCGGAGTATCTAGATTTTATTGAGATTTCAGTAATCGACAGTGGGCCTGGGTTAGCACGCAGATGGCTGTCGGCAAAACTAGGATCACCGGTTGAAGATTTGAGCGAACTCTCCATCGCAGATGAAATTCAGGCCACTCTTGAATGTTTCAAAAAGCACGTTACGACTAAGGACTCCGCGACTTCAGGAATGGGGTTGCACAACGCTGTCCAAGCTCTCAACAAACTCAAGGCCTACATTCGGCTTCGCACCGGAAGGGTTTGCTTCTATCAAGCTTTCCAAGGCCAAGATCAGGTTGTGGATTTCAACCCGAAAAATTGGAGTGGCGACAGCCAACTGGCCGCAGCCGAAGGCACTGTCTTCACCATTTGCATTCCGGTGAACTGAGATGGCAGAACTGTTCGATTTCGAAGTCATCCTCACCCCTGCCCATGATGCCGAACCAGCTCACGTGGTAGTTTTCTTCGCCGGCCCAGACCGGATCACTGATGCTCACATTACCGAAGCCCTTCAAAAACGGCTAAACGAATACATTCTTCCTGACCATGTCACATTCCTTGTGCCCGATTGTCACCGAGCATGGATTCAGGAAGAGTGTGCCGAGAAGACCTCGCCCCTCGCAATCGCCTTAGAGCGTCGCGCAACCGGGGGTACACCGTCCTACGGCTTCACCTTCTTCAATGAGCATGGGGAATTTACAAAGTACGTAAAGGTCGCCGGCAGCGACAGAGGAATTGGCAAGCTCATACTTCAAGCGTCTGATAATTTCGTCCAGGCAGGAATGAAGAAGCTCGTCAAATGCACCTCTGTTTTGACCAAAGCGCCGGCCGGCTTCTTATTCTCAAAACCGTCCTCACGAGCCTCTAACTATTTTATCCGAGCCGAAAACCTGCTAACCGAAACGCTGCATTCGCACTTTTTGGCCCTCTGCTGCCTGAAGGTGATCAAGCATGCATCCGGAGACGGGCTGCGAGAGCCAGAGACGATCTATCTCGACACTATGGCATTCCTACCGGTAGCGCTCTCCATCCAGTTATTTCAAGCTAAGTTCGGTAAACAAACGATCCGAAACATCAAGTCATTCCATTCCCATGACGGCCTCAAAGACGGCACGCTTGCTGATGGAGCTGCGTCACTCTGCTTGATTTCTGCCTCAACAAACTGCGGATTGGCCAAAGAATGGGTCAAGGTCAATGGAGCTCCAGCATGCAGAGTTGCTACGTTCCTGTCATTTCTCAGCGAATCAGACTCATGCAACGTGCTGCATACGATCGAGAAGCCAGAGGACTTCGAGTCGGTAGCTGAAACTGAATCAACCGAGGGACGTAAATTAATTCGCATCCATGGCGAGCGCTTTGTCGCGCAACACACCGAAACTCGGCTTCTCAACATCAGCATGGGACACCTACCAGACGGGCTACAAGGCAAGTTTTTTTCGTTCATGGGTAAAGGTCTTTTTACATGCTTTAGTCAAATTCCGAACAGGGAACGCTACCGGACTGTCCAGGTCGACAAGGACAAGCTCGTACGCACTCCGGACTTCGAGACATGGTTCCAAAAAGTGCTGATGGAGGAGTCTCCAGCATCCACCTCTCTCATCATCCATGATGACGATGGGGCCAGTATGAGAATGGCCACGGAAGCTTTGAAATTTCTTGAGGTCAGGGGTTTGAAATGCGACGTTGTAAGCGCCTCAGATTTTGACCCCAAAGGTAAATTCAAAGGATCGGTAATCGTCGTTGCAGCTGCGGCGGAACGAGGCACGTTGCTGCTCAGTATTAGCCGCCGGCTTAGGTCAGCACAGGAGTCTGGCACACGTATATATCTCGTAGGAGCCATGCTGGGTCGCTCTTACGAGTTGATGGCGGAGCTTGCTGCGAATCTGACCCAGCCACCGAAAGGCAGTCGTAAGTACGTTTTCAAATCCTTCATCGAAATACCTGCAGCAAGCTTGGCTTGTAATAGCCATTGGCAACAGGAGCAAAAATTAATAACCCGCTTGATCTCCTTTGGTGGAGCAGGCGTATCAGCCAAGGTCAAAGCGCGCGTTGATGCGTTTGATAAAGCCGGAACATTGGGACTTTCTGACGATGCGTTCTGGCCGAGTGGCTATCAGCACGGTCAGATGAAGCTGACCAAAGGATTCGCCTTTGTGAGCGGCGGCAACGACGTCACCGTGGCAGCGTGCACCGACATTTTTCTGACCATTTTGTGGATTCTGCAAAACGCTCGAGAGAGCGCCAAGATAGACCAATCAAAACGTCTCGAATCAGGTGAGCTACAACAGGTACTACTCTCTCCTGAGATTTTCTCTCGCTACGATGATGGAATCATTCAAGGGGCATTTCTGAGAGCCGCGTTGCCTACAGAGCTCGACTACAGCGCCCACGAACCACATAGCGCGTCCATGGCTGACATCATTTTGCGAGTTGTTCAGGGTCACGGCTTCGAGCGCGGTGATGCATCCATGGAATTCATAACTGCGCTGGCCATTGGCAAGATTCGTCTCCATAAGGAAGTGGATGAGAGACTTCGGAGCAAAATCAAGATGGTTCTAAAAGACGTGATAGCTGACATCGAGTACCTGCTTGGAGAGGATTCCCCCATATAGCTCCCAGACTCCTGTCCGGAGACTAGAATGGCTTGTGGCAGGGCTCCGGATACCGTGCTTGAGCTGGAAGAGATTGTCTATGAACACCTTCGCTATCTCCACATCTGTGTAGGCAACTGCGTTGCGTATGGACTGTTGAGATGAACTGACCATGACAAGCCATCTAAGCTGGGCAAGGGTCATGAACAGCAGTATGGCAGGCGGAGACCAATGCCCTCGCCAAACCTGCCGCAAGGCTCCTCGTTATAGCGACCAACCACCCCGCCCGTGCCGCATCTACGGGGCGTACTGAGCAATCGTCCGTTCGACGTGGGCATCGGCCAGCCGATAGATATTCAACAGTTCAGCGTCGAAGGCCTGTGCTATCTCTTCCAAGGTTGGAGAGTCACCTACTAGGTCAAACGTTCGCCTTAGGCGGGATTTCACCTTCTCGTAGACTCTGCCAAGCACCTGGTCGCTTTCCAGATATCTTCTCAGACTTGAGAGTTTGTAGGGATCAGTAAATCTAGATGCCGCATCCTGAACCATCACGTCGTATTTCGACGTATCTACCGAAAACGCGGGGACAGTGTAGAAATGGTAAGCACACGCCTTCCTGATGCGCTCATCGTGCTCATAAATTTCCTGCTGCTGCTCATGATGCTCGCGATCAGCCTCCTCCTCTGCTGCTTCGTTATCGCGAATCATGCTTTCGACTTGCATCTCGGCTTTCGACGCCAATGCAAGTAGATCGAGATCGTCTTCTTGGTAGGATACCTGCTTCAGAAACGTCGCTATCCCCATCACCTTGTACTCCAGAAAAAGGTCGTAATCCGAATAGGGGTAGTAATCCGAAGAACGGTCGCGCTCTTTATCCTGCTGTGCTTCGAGTCGGCTCATCCACAACTGCAAATGGGCTTTGAGTGTAGCTTTCATCAATGTCCTCTTTGACTCTGAAAATCAAACCTGTTAGCAGGGTTATATCGACACCATCCCCATCACTTCTGCCCCTGGTACAGTAGCTAAGAGGTCTCGGCACAGGTGAGGGGCTCCCTACCCTGCGCGTATCTGGCGCTTCACATTGCGGGGTTCTCTGGCTCCGCTTTAAATCGATCAGCGCAGAAAATGTCTCAAAGATATTTCACCCCCTGCCGTTAACACACTTGGACGCGGAGGCTCTAGCCCGTGCATATTGCTTGATTTATCGATTATGTTGGAGACAAAGAGTTGAAGAATTTCACGGCGCAAAGCATCAAATCAAAAAGCAAATTCGAAATGTGGGGGGAGCGTAATTGGGGCTGGATCGTAGCAGTTCTGTGTGCGGCGTTGGCTGGAGGGCTGGTAATTTCCCTTCGATTTAGCGTCAGTAACACTGCCCTAGCTGTGTCCCTTGCATCGGCCGTGATGGCGATAATCGCGGGTGCCGCTGGCATGACGCTCAAAGACAAGGCCCTGGGTTTCGTCACCTTGGCGGGAATAATAATTACGGCGGGGGTTTTTATGTGGGGCGTGAAAGACGCAGCACGACCTAACGAGCACACGATTAGCATCACCGGTTTAGAGATGGGATTCGTCATTGATCACAAGGATTGTGATTTCTCAGATCCAACCAAGCTGGTGTGCAAGGTTCGTTAAGCGTGAAATGTGTTGCCCCTGCCCCTTCTATAGGGAAAGCGTCTACCTTCTCGTGCCCTCCGAAATGACAAGTCAGCCTCCGCTAGAAGCCAGCAGCTCCCATTTGCTGCGGGCTAAGGGCAAGTGATGGCATGGTCACTACGGGAACAAAATAAGGGCGCGTCAGCAGAGCGCCTTAGGCCTGCATTTGGCATCAAGTGATGCTACTGCTCTCGGCTGCATTATATAAGGATGATCACAGCCGATATGGCTATCCACACCCTCATGCCTCGGGCAAGCGGGGCGCGCAGGCCGCTCGGCCGTAGACGTGAGGATGGAAGCCCGCTAGGGTCAAGCCACGTAGGGGCTTTGTATACGACAGCCTTCCCCGAAGGGGCACGCAAGGAAACCTCGGCAAGCGACTCAACGCCCATTTGTAGCGATCGAGGCTTATCAAAAACGCCCAATCAAAAGTCTTTCTTCTCTTCCGTCAGTTCGACTCCACCTAATGACCCCAAGTGAATTCGACGACAAGGTAGCTCTACAAGGAAACCTTGCTCAACAAGCGTCCGAGGAACCTCCCAAAGCACCCCGGTGACTTCCCAAGCTTCCGTAACAGCAGACACGGCTTTGGCAACGAATGCACCAAGGTCGAAATCCTGAGTGGCTACAAACGGCCCTTCTCGGCTGTACGACTCAAAGATACCGGAAGCCACTGTGACGACCTCACCTTTCTTCAGGAGCATGAAGCCACCTTGATCCCAAACTCACAAGAATAGGCCGAGACACCCCCTCCCTCCCGGTGAAATATGACTGCAAGATCCGAGGGGTCGGATGGTAATGCCCTTTGGCAGTACGCAAAAAATCACGCAAGCTGGCGCGGCCGTTTTGGCGCTGAAAAGTAGCTAAGACATAACGGCTATTCTCCGTGGTCATCACCCAAAACCGCCCCTCACGCTCAACTTTAAGAACATCAGAAGTCCGAATCAGATGGCCATCGCCAAACCGCCCATACTGGTCTTTCCGCTTGTGGCCAAACACTACACCGATGCCTGCGCGTGCCCTAATGGACACTCCGCAAAGGTAAGCAGTGACCGGTATGTCAAAACCCTGATCTTGGGCCTTTATGATCCGCGCAAGATCGAAATCCGTGTGACGTTTTCCGTGGAAATTAACGTCAAGAGTGTCCAGCATTTTTTTTGCGCTCCGGTGCTATTCCGCGAGGAGTTATCAGGAATTCCGCACGAAACCAGACGCGCTGATACCATGCAAGATCTTTGGTAATTTTCAGCCTGACCGAATCATGCTCGAGAGAAAGATCGGGCGAAGGTCTGTCAGCGAATCGATTTGGAAGTCTGGACGGTGCGAGTTGTGGTAGACAGCTCCTTTCTCAACCTCTATCAGGCAAACCTCAAAATCACTGTCGTAGCCGAGAGTTACTTTTGTTACGCGCTCCATATCCCATCCGACCCTTCTGTTCATCCATGCCGGAGTCATAACCTGGACGTCGACTAGCTCTTGTTGATCGCTCTGGGTCACGAGCATGCTCTGCAACCTGTGCTCACCCTCAATCATGTGAGCAAGTTCAGTGCTTCGCCCCTGCTCGCTCACGCGGACAGTGAGGTGGTACCAGTGAGTTCTGAGAATCCGTGACACGCTATGCCAATGCGCAAGGCCTTCACCAAAGATCCCCGGGACGCCGATAAGATCTGAGTCTTGTGTTCTGAACATGGGATGTCCTTTGCTTTGCAGAGCTCATATAGAACGGAAATTAGAAGAAGGAAAAAATGGTCTTGAGACTGGCAGTTTGCTGATGCCCCGTACCCATCAGGACGTAAATCGTATTCTTAGTCTCGAACATCGCGCCGTCGTCGAAAGCGGTACACATGCTCGAACGCACCCAATCGCCAAGTTGAAAGCGAGCTCGCGAGTCCACTACCACCTTGTGGGCAAACAGTATGAGCGGTAGGTGATCAGCGGCATGAACACGCGTGAGCTCTGCAGGTGTGAGATCGGCTCGAAAGATTGTCCACTCCTCCACCAGGCAATAAGCCTTGGGTGGCGCACGCAGAGCTAGCGTTGCAACGATCTCTTCCACCGAAGCTGAAGAGCCCTCTCGGATTTCACTGCCTCCCAGGAGAAGGTCACTCTGGACTGGGCCGGTCAAGCTAACGCTCCATCATGGTTATGCATCAATTGACAGCGACGAGGTTGGCACCGTGCTGCGATAAGCCGAAAAATCAGCAAAATCAACATGTGAATCACTATATATATTTGTATGTTGATTGGCAAACGCGGCATACCGTCTCTTTTTGAAGAGTCGCCAAGATGTCACTGCGCCGCCCTTACGCAGCCGTACTCCAATTACTACGCACATCCAAAGGGTTGCACCAGTACGCGATCGCCAGCGAGGTTGCCCAGTCGTTTGTCAGCAACCTTGAGGCTTCGAAAACCACAGCCACCGTGGACTCCACGAAAGCCCTAGCTGACGCCTTACAGGTGAATGCTGTAACTTTCTTCGGATTAGTCATCGCAGCCAGTCAACACCAGACTCCTCGCGAGGTGATGCTTTCAGCCATCGCTGAAATGGAGGCACTGGGATTGGCGGATAGCGTTCTTCCTGCAGAGCCTCAGAAGCTAGAAGCGCCAGTTGTGGCTGAAGCTCGGGAGAGGAAGGATCAGGTTCAGCGATTAAAGGCACAAGGCTACAGCCGTGCTGAAGCTGCACGCGAACTCGGATACTCGTGGACGACGATCAATAGACTGTGGTCAATTGATCCCCCATCACACGATTCTTAATGGCATAACTTGAATAGCGCCATTTTTCACAACGCGAAGAACTGTCCCAATATAAGACTACGCACGTGAATCACTTTTCGGATGTTGACTCGCACAGGAGCTTTCTCGTAGTTTTATCAGAATTTTGTATAGAACTTGTGAGCAAAACGATTACGCGCGAGTGAAGCAGAACACGTACAACGGAGAACTAATGATCGAGGGTAGCAAGCAGATGAGCATACCCTACCTGCTAATTTGTGATTGGAAAAAAACTAGGCAAATACTCAAAAATTAAAATATAGATCACCGAATTCAACTATTGGTACTAGCTTACCATCTACCAAGAATGCTTCCGCCCAACCTTTCATCGCTTGGTAAGATTAACTACCTTCTTATCCCGCTCTAACAGCGCGACTTTTTTTCTCAACATAAAAACCTCATACACCAGTGAAACATTTTTTTGAAGCGTGGCCTTATAATCTCTTTCCAGGGTTCTATACTGCTCCTTTAGTAAATCATCAGCTGATTCCGACCTCTTTAGATTGTCGATAGTAGAAACTTGTACAGCGGAAAATGTGGTTCTCTGCCTTTGGGCGGCCTCATCGATAGCTCGGCAAAGGTCGGGATGTCGTTGTTTTTTGATCGAGCCGCGTTTCCGTCCCGCCTCTAAGGCGACAGTGTCATTATTGATCAGGGTTCCTGGCGGTAGCCTTTCCGGCTCATTACGCTCTAATCGATCTATAGCGTCGTAATAATCGTTGTTAGCGCTCATCGCAGATCCTCAATTTCCTGACCATAGCCCGCCTTTGTTACTTGATTGTAAACCGTGTCAATCTCCAAACTAAGCTGTTGGTAAAACGGACTGTTCGACGGAAAAATCGCTCGACTTTGTTGAAGATTCGAGATGCCATATCTGATTTTCTTAATGCTTTTGTTACTATCAAGAACAGCATACTGACAGTCCAAACAAGCAAAAATACTGATAAATCCGATTTTGTCGCAGGACTCAAGATTAGTGCAACCACCCAAAGGACTTTCTTTATAGACCATCTCGCCTTTTTCGAACTTGCGAGCAGTTACTTCCCTATCAGTGGTAATGATCAAAGGCTTTCCTCTATCCAAGGCTACTTGGATACGATTACCTTCTCCACCCCAAAGACGACCTGAGGAATTGATGACATCAGCATTGTAGTTCATCAGAGCATTGACGCGGCGCTCATATTCAAGTTCTCGCATAAAGGCCTTCTGGTCTGGAAGCGAAAGAAAGTTCTCCGCGAAAATTTGGTCAGTCCGGTAAAACGACGTCATGGTCTGAGTCAAATGCTTGTACTGATTCCCTAACGAACCCAGGGAAACAATGCCGGAGCGAGCAGAATAAACAGCAAGCGAGCGCCTACATTGGTGTGACGTCAGCGGCCATAGCTCCCCGAGCTTTACCTTGTCATCATTGCGCCAGTCTCTAAAACCATCAAATCGCTCCAGCTCAACAAGATCAACTTCAGAAACACGAATACCCGGAATACGATTGTGGGTTTTTTCGGTTAACATTTTTTGTGCGCTAGCCATCAAAGGCGCAGTGTCGTAAATGTATTTTCCTGCGCTTTTTTTAACATTATTAAACGCTGGAAACAGCGGATAATTGGAGACGTCAGAATTATCCCAACCATTCCGAATGGCAGCTAGTTCACCGATAGATTGGGCAGCTGATACGCCTCGCTCGACGATCGGGCTGCTAATCCAATACGAAGGTATGTTGTTCTGGCCAACAGTCTTGGAGGTATATCCCCGTAATACTGTCACGAGCTCGTCCCCCACTCTTACCGTCGTCAACGCATTTGCAGGAAGAGTACGTGCTTCGTTATCTCGCATCCCAGAAAAAAAATGAATCCATGTTTTTGCTATATAGTTAATAGAATTTATATAAGCATTGAGTTCTTTAACACCACCAATGTCGAATTTTTCACACAGATCTACGAGCCCACATTCTACAATTGCGTCCTTCCAAGAAACGCCGCGCGAGTAAAACTCGATTTGAGAAGCTGCCGCACCATATAACTCACCGCTGCTTTTTCTAGAATAAAAAACCTTGCAGCTAGCGCTATGAGCATTAAAAAAATCAAGCTCCTCGCAAAAACCAGCAATAAAACTACCGTATATCCTAGACGGCACCAGCTTGGTTTGCTCGAAACTTTCCCGATAGTCACTGTAAGAACCTGCCAACCTGCTTAGATCTTCTATTAGAGAGTAATCCACAGGTGCCAGTTCGAACGATGGATGAGCTATTCGAAGATGATATAACTCGCTCGTAAGCTCGAATAGATCTCTTGCCCCAGATTTGTCTCCGAGATTGGATAGGCTACTCAAAAGCAATAGATGATTTTGGCTATCATTAAATAACTCATGAAGCGTGATCTGATTTTTCTCAGCGAGCACTGCTAATTTCCTAAGCCCCGAAAGCTTCACTGAGTTGACTTTCCGAGCTTTGGGATACAAGTATAAACGCACAAACTGAATAGACTTCATCTCGCGAACAATAGTATCGAACAACTCACCAGCCTTGGTATGTGTCCAACTTACAAAATTATGCTTGCACTGACCTTTAGCATTGTAAGGGCTAAGGTTCCAGATAGGATCTTTAGCTTTAGACAATACCGTTCCGTCATATGCTCTTGAAATGACAGTTTCATCATCAAAGAAGAGACAACCATTTATATCCTTCGGTGCATCAGGGAGCATTAACTCCGCGAAACCGCGAACTTCAAGTTCGGCTAATATGCTCACGATACGACCCCTACCGAAACGAAAGTATTAAAATGAATCTTCCAAAATTCATCTAATTTTCCACGCGCAACATCAGCCTTAATATCAGAAATAAAATTCTCTTGAAACTTCCCGTGGGCCTCAACCTCGACGAGAATCTCGTCAACCCTGTGCAACATAGGCGAAAACTTTTGAATGAACCGCTCATTTGGCATACTTCCTTTTGAAGACTTCAATAAAAACTGAAGCGATAGAAGTCGTCGAACATCCTGTTCATCAGCGTGGATGCCATAGAAGCTGCAAAACAGACAAGTCACTGGCTCTCCGCAGCTAGGAGTGGGAGCTAACGATGTGAAGCCCTTTGCGAGTTCTGGGTTCGACTCGCTTGGCTTATCGCAACGACCAGTAGGAATATTAGAAGGTGATGCTTCATTTACCAGAACAGTTACCGGAATGACTGGCTGCACCCGGGTTCGATTAATAGCTGCATCGAAAGCCTTATCGAAGAACGAAGACAGCTCCACTGCTGTATCTTCAAACGAAGGTCGCGCATAGCTTGCTCGCACAACACCTTCTGTATTACCCAATTTCTCAGAGGTAAGAATTGTATCTCCACCGCTTAGCTTGATATATTCGGAGCCTACACCTTTGCGCCATTTCCTGGGGGTGATCCAAGCCGTATTCGGCAATACTTCTTTGAATAACTTTCTGACCTCTCCTACGCAGGACGGCTCCATCCGAGTAATTAACCCAGATCCATCCTGGTATGGAAAAACTAATTGTGACACTCGACCATCTAGCAACCAAGTACGAATAGCTTTAATTTTTTTGAAAACTGGAGAGTATTCAGCTCCAAATTCCGGAAATACATCTTTACCTTCGGATCGCCCCTTAGTACCAGAGTAGCGATTGCCTTTCGTAGTCGGAACGACTTGCTCGCTATGCATGAGCAGCTCAAGTGCCACAGTAAGATTTGTTCCGGTAGCAGCGAAAAAAGTTACAAGACCAGCACTCATCGCACGATTAGCAAGTGATAAGAAAAAATCACTGCGGGGATTCTTTGCTAAGTCTTTCAACCTCATGCGGATATTTGTGAGAATAAATTTTTGTGATTGCTTACCATCGGGCTGATCAATAAAACCGGAATGCTCTTCGAATTCATTATTGGTCGGAAACTTATTATAGATGCGAAGCTTAGAATACACAGATCCTTGATCGCGCCCCTTGCCTCTTACCTGGCTAGGAACAAAATAAAAAAAATCGTCATCATTCGGTGAAGAAAATAAAATAGGCAGCTGCCCCTTCAAAACCGTAACCCTATGAACCTCGTCTATAAATTTAACGAGAGCAGCGAAGGATCGGGAACGCTCATCTTGGCTGTCTATCTCATTAAATCCAGCATCTACATTACGCCCCTTTGTAATCCTTGTGGCGAGCCCCATAACTTGATGCACTGATAATTCTGTAGCTGCCGCTACGACTACCGCTGCGGTCTTCTGATAGTTTTGAGCAGTCTTCTTGGCAATACCAGAACGCCCAGCTTTTGACACATTAATGAGTTGTAAAAGGTTACGAGTATATTCGATATACGCCGACTTCATCGATTCCAAGCAGTTAAAAGATATGGAGACTTCCTGACTGTCTATCCAGGTATAAAACTGCTTAATCTCTGTATATTTTCGCCCAGCAGAGACAGCACTGGCGCCTCTCACAAAATCAATAGTTGCTTGTACGAGAGGTACCCTGACAGGGTCGAATGAGGATTTATCCACAGCAGCACCGGTCAACCCTCTACCCGCAACATTACTGCGGGACGAGTAACAGAAACACCCCACGTCCAAGCTATGAATACGATTGCTGGACTCCGATGGGAAATAGGTAATCACTGTTGATTCTAACCTGAGCACCCGAGTCTTAAGGTCATCAAAAGGTAAAAGAATGACATCTCGATATTCAAAGTTATCGATCATTAGAACCAAAATCCATGCTAACTGTAGTATTTACATATTTGAAAAGTCTAGCTTCGTACCGACTCATAACATTGGCCTTGCGTTTCATGTCTGTTTTATAGTTAAGATACTGCAGAGTTACCCTCTTATCACTGTGTCCCATGCGCTGCTGTACGCATTCTACGGCAGCCATCGTCCCACCCTCGCCCCTTTGTTCAAGTTCATCTTCAAGAAGATTCATTCCAAACGTCGCACGAAGATCATGGAACCGAAACTTCAAGAAGTCGCTATCCACTGACCTTATTCGAGGCAATATAGTATCAGTGATATACTGGCGTATGGTTGCACCCTCCCGAATAGAACCATATCCGCGATCAATTTCCTGCTCTCCTAAGCCTGCTCTACCACGATCCAATATTTCTTTTTTACTGGTATAATATTCGCTACCAGTATTAGCTAAGAATAAATAGTTATCGCCTACGTCTCCGTAAAATGACTTTTCGCGCCGCTTTACAGCCTCCATACTTCGGCTATAAACTCTTAAATCTTGTACAAGCCATCCGGGTACCTTTAGCGTCATTTTACGACCGGACTTTGTATCAACTCCCGTTCCAGCTCCAATAGGCATCCGCAGATCTCCATCTCCGTCTAGTGCCTGCCAAATATGACGAACCCTAATTGTACAGATCGTTTGTATTCTAGCGCCTGTAAAAAGAGCAACATAGAAAATAAGCTGATATTCCCGAGACGACGAAAGGAGCGCCACCAGCACCTTCTCCTGCTCATCCACAGTAAGTGGGCGAAGTAGTCCACCATCATTGATGTAACCCGGAGCCGTTTGCTGTTTGGGTGCACTAATCGCTAAATTATGGGATTCAACCGGCAGCAGCTTGGATAACCCAAAATTAGTTTCTACGTTTACATATTTCTTAACGACTTCAAAAGGCTGATGCTTAAAGTCTGACTCGTTCACTAGCCCATTTTTCATGAGCGCTTTGTAAAATCCGACTACAGCGTTTATCCGAGCTCTTCCATTTCCTCGTTTAAGTTCGCCTGCGATTATTTGGTCGGCTAAACGACGACGGTAGCGGTAGGTAACCTTCAATAAATCGTTTTCGGGGAAATAAAGAAAATCTAGATCTTCATCTTCTAAAAATCTGAGATAATCTAAAAGATGGTCAGCCCTACTACGGTAGCTTCTAGATTCGTAATTGGGCGAACTTAGTAAGTGATGAACAAGATATAGATTACCGATTTCCCAAGGGGTGCCATCACCTTGAATGATCACTGGAAAGTTTGGATAGTAGCCGTTATGGCTCTGAAAGAATTCGTATTTTGGTATGGCTGGGGATTCACAGGTATCGCTAAATCTGACATCTAGAAGGCGAAATTCCGGGATGAGTAATCGCGATGCTTTCGACTCATAAGATTTTGAAGACTTCGACGATCTTGTAATTTGTGCCATTGACCCATCCGCAGCGCTTGTCCATATGTCCACATGCTAACAGATATCGACTTAACCGTCCATCTGCCTACCTTTGGACTACCGACCATGAACATCGCCGCCGTGCCGATCACCGACAGGCTCTTCATCATGT